>NZ_JAUBQH010000149.1:0-2211 GCF_036701145.1 Microcoleus sp. Pol17C6 | reverse complement strand
TCATTCTCTCCTGGCGCGGTGGCTCTAGTTCTTCTTTTGCCACCGTTCTCATCTTTGGTTAGTCTAAACTACAGTCAAAAAAATCCTCTTCAAAAACAAGCGATTACCGTTCCCACGCGCGACACAAGCCAGAACTGCTCAAATTGCGGGCATAACGTGGCAAAAACATTGAGTACCAGAACTCATAAATGTTCTCACTGTGGATACGTAGCAGACAAGAATGAAAACGCGGCGATTAACATTTTGCGTAAAGCAACTACGGTCTGGCAGACCGGAAGTAACGCTTGACTGAGTTGGAACCTCTCGGTGGCTACCCCTCTACGCTACTTGGGGTAACTCTGGTATGGTAAGGACGGCGCTCACTTGCTAATTTTAGTAAGTAAGCTTTTAATTATTTTATAAAATTAGCTTTTTTGTAAAAATTAAATTACTAAATTAATAAAATTAGCTTTTTACAATTTATGTATTGACTAATTTCGTTTTTTAGATGACTATATATATAGAAAACCCCATCCCATGTCCCTAAAGCCATGATCGCAGTCGCCATCGCGTCCCTGTCCGGGGGGCAGGGCAAGACAACCGCATCTCTATTCCTGAGCCGCCTCCTAGCGAGCCGGGGCTATCCCACACTGGCTATCGACGCCGACCCCCAACACAACCTGACCACCTACCTGGGGCTAGAACTGCAACCCAACCAGCCCACCTTGCTGGAAGTTCTCAAAAAATCCGTGCCCATCGAAGACGGCATCTATCCAGTCGAAGGTAGCGACAACTTGTTTCTAATTCCCTCCGACGACGGCCTAGACGCCGCCGCCGACTACCTATCCAGCAGCGGCGTCGGCGCTACCCTGTTGCTGCGCCGCCTCGAACCAGTTGCCGAAGCCTTTAAATTTTGTATCATTGACGCACCCCCGCAGCGCTCGCAGATTTGCTTAACCGCAATCGGTGCCGCCGACACCGTAATCGTACCCGCCGAAGCCTCCGTCAAAGGCTACGGTTCCCTAGTGCGGACACTCGACTTGCTCAACTCCATGAGAGATGTCAAAGCAACCAACGCTACCGTACTAGGAGTGCTGCCCTTCCGCGACCGCTGGATTGGCAACACTCAAACCCTAGAGAGCCGCCTAGCCGTAGAAGGAATGAAAGACGAAGTTGAAAACGAATTAATTCTCCCTTCAATCCGAGAATCCGAACAGTACAAAAAAGCCATTAACAAACGCCAAACTCTCAGCGAATTAGGACATCCAGACTTAGAATATCCCTTTGAAATTCTGCTCGCCAAAATCGAGTCTCTTTTACAACAAAAAGTACAATGAGTGACAGCATCCTCGACCAAATTCGCTCCAACCGCAAGCGAACAGTTGTTCCAAGCCGAGAAGATACTTTAATCGCCCCAAAACAGGAGAGCGAACAAATAGCTCAACGTTCAACTCCGGCGAACGAAACTTCAAACGAAACTTCAAACAAAACTTCGGCGAACGAAACTTCCGCTAACGAAACTTCAACGAACGCAACTTCAAACGAAACCACTAATCCCAATTCAACATTAGAAGAGTTAAAAGCAGAACTCGCGAAACTTCCGCCAACTCGTCGCCATTCTGCCGTTGTTTTAGATGCAGAAATAGATGCTAACTTGACAAGATTTTGCAAAGAAAAAGGAGTGACCGTAGAAGTATTTTTAGAAGCTGCCTGGCTGCAAGCAGAAGCTTCATCCGAGCTGATGGAAAAAATCTTAGTAGAAGCCAAGTGCCGCTACGATTCCAGAAAACTTGCTGGGAAGTTGAGGCGGCTGATTACAATGCTATCTGGGCGCTGATAGGGAGATGCTACTGCCATTAAACAGTTAACAGTTGATAGTTAATAGTTGATAGTTGATAGTTGTCCACACTGTTAAAAGAACGAGTGGAAAGGCACGCAATCAAAAAGGCCATGAGTGGTTTAATTACTGCGATGAAATAACGGACATTTCTCGCAAGTTATTTAACACGGCGCTGAAGTTTGAGGATTTGTGCGAAGTGAGGATTGTCCCCAAAACGGGATGTTATGTTGTTGAAGTAGTTTACTCTGAACCTGACAACAGCCAATTCTTCTGTAGCTTAAACCCAGAATTAGCGGAGGCTATTGATAAAGGAACTATAGCGATCGCAAATGATTTGTAAATCATCGAGCGTGTATAATGAGAGATGTAAATCTAAGTATAAGTTGAGATGT
>NZ_JAUBQH010000148.1:0-2212 GCF_036701145.1 Microcoleus sp. Pol17C6 | reverse complement strand
TTTAAAAGACGAGCCATAAAACGCACCATAAACGCCATCTCTCTATTATATGCAACTTCACATAAAATTGGTATTAGGAGGTATTTAATTTGTGAAAATCATGAGGTCGATTCCCTCTTCTTTCTGCCTTCTGCCTTCTTCCCTATTTCCTATTCTCTCTTTCTGCCCTCCGCTACATCTTGTACAGTGCTGGTTGCCGAACCTCCTTCAATTAACTCCCCAAGTTTTGACAGTTTTGTCTATACTACCACTGATAATAGTTTCACCATCGCTGCTAAAAGTAAGACAAGTAACAGAGCTTTGATGTCCGCTAAGAGTGTAAAAATTTTCGCCGGTACTGGCATTCCAAAATTTGATATTACCATCGGCACTAGCACTGACAACAGTCAGTCCGTCGGCACTAAAGGCGATCGCATTTATCGAGTTAAAATGCCCTGCCAATGTGATGGAACTATCTGGATTCGATAGCTGTCGCAGTTGAATGTTTCTGTCCCAGCCGCCAGTAGCCAAAGTCTGCCCGTCTGGGCTCAAAGCCAGACAATTCGCATAACCCTTAATTGTTTGGGAGCACTCTCTGCTGCGGAGGTTCCACAGCTTAATTGTACCGTCAGAACTGCTGCTAGCGAGAGTTTGTGCGATCGGGCTAAAAGCAAGACTAACAATTCCTGCTTTATGAGCTCCCCAGGTTAAAAGACTGCCAAAAGTACAGATTAACTTTCCCGTCTCTAAATTCCAAATTTTGATAGTAGTATCTGCCGAACCGCTGGCGATAACTTGAGTGTCGGGACTGATGACAATTGCGCTAATTTCCGCTTCATGTCCCAGGGAAGTATGGCGCAATTCTCCACCCTGCCAAATTTCGATCGCACGATGTTTCGGAGTATTTCTGCTCCTCACAAACACTTCACTTTCTTGGCAAAGGACAAAAGTTTCTTGAGCGCGGGGATACTTGTCAACAGTATAGAGTATTTCTCCTGTATCTACATCGCAAATTCTAATAATTTTCCCGTGCAAACTCGCCGTGTGATCTCCTCCGGGACTAATCGCAACATTTGTCCCAGTTTTGACCGTGCGGATGCAGTCAAAAAGCTTGTAAGGTACGAAGTCTTTTAAAGCTTGGCTGACTAAAGGTTCTGTCCTCGATCGCAAAATTAAATAAGCAACTCGCTGCACTTCTGCTGCGGGGTCAAGCAGCGCCTCAATTGCTAAATTTAAACCAGCGCCTCCGTATTTAGGAGCATCTTTAACCGCGGCAATCCGCGACTCGATACTAGGGCTGTTGAAGCGCTGCTTGACCCCAGCGATGCCTCCCAAAACAGCGCCGGCGATCGGGATTTGGCTTTGACCGCCGAGGACAGCATCATATTCTCTGGGTTGGTTAGAATTGTCGGCAATCATACGATTTTAGATTTTAGATTTGAGATTTGAAGAAGTGGGGGATTGAAGAAAGCGAACTCACGGATGAATCTGGTAAATTGTTATCGGATACTATGTTTTTAATTTCTGAAATTATGAATCCGGGGGCTTGTAACCTGGCTACTTTCGCTGACGCTAAAACCTGGTTTAAGAGCACAAGTTCTAACTTATTGACTGTGGCAGTTTATAGTATTATAATCAAATCAGCGTTTTACACAAAAATCCGAAAGTGATATGTCACACTTCACAACTATCAAGGTTCAGATCAAGAACGGGGAACTGCTGCATCAAGTGTTGGAAGAGTTGGGTTATCAAGTAGAGTCCAATGTGCAGGTACGGGGTTATCGGGGTGACAAAACTAATGCCGAGTACGTGATTCGGCAATCCAATGGTTACGATTTGGGTTTTCGCCGCACTGGAGAGGATTACGAATTGGTGGCGGATTTTTGGGGCGCTCGAATTAATCAGCAGGAATTTATCAATTCAATTAGTCAAAAATACGCGCGCAAAAGTTTGATGGCGGCGGTGCAGTCAGAGGGTTTTCATGTTGAAGAAGAGGAAACTTTGGCAGATGGAACGCTGAGAGTTGTAGTGGGTAGATGGGTTTAAGACTCCCCCCGGATTAACTCGTTTTTACCTATCAAGAGGAATCACCATGTGGCGATCGGCGATCGTACTAATCATCCTCGCGCTTGTAGCTGGCATTGTTGGCGCGATCGCAGGGTAAGCGCACGTTAAATAGTAGCTCAGGATACAGATTAATAAGCCAGATCCTGAAATTAAAGGTGCAATGCTA
>NZ_JAUBQH010000147.1:0-2219 GCF_036701145.1 Microcoleus sp. Pol17C6 | reverse complement strand
TGACCTCTCTTTCTACATGGTGATTGATGACTTAATTCTCTGCAGTCTTCAGCGTTTTTTACCCTGACAACTTTTGGGGTCTGTCTATAATTCATTGCGCAGAAATGGTGAAATAATTTATCTAACAGGCAAGAGCAAAGTGTAAGGATTCAGGTCAAAAAAAACTTCAGTGGCAAAAGCTGGTAAAATAAAGAAACGAAAAAGCCCACAGCCACCAGACAAAAAGAAAAAACCTTCATAGAGCAGTTTAGCCAAGCTGAACTGGTGGAAATGGTGTTGGGGCTGCAAAAAATCATTGAAGAATTACAAGAAAAACTAGCCATTGCTACGGGCAAAAGTCGAACCACCAGTCAGACTTCATCGAAACCCCCCTCAACAGATCTGCTCCAAAAACCAGAGAAAGCACCAGTCAAACCAGAAGCAGACCAGAAAAATAAACCAGGTGGACAACTAGGTCATCAAGGGAAAAATCGCAAAGGGTTTGGACGAGTAGACAGAACCGAAATTAGCTCACCCAGCATCTGTCAAAATTGTGGCAGTCAAGAATTAAGTCAAGTAATTAAAATTCACAGACAGCAAGTAGCAAGTCTAGTAGCAAAACCAATAGAAGTCGTCGAATATCAGACACAATCGTGTAAATGCCTAGAATGTGGTGCAGTAGTTCGAGGAGAACTACCCCAGGGCATAATTCCAGGACAAGACTTGAGCGTTAATCTCCAAGCTCTATTAGTCTGGCTGGGCAATTATGGGCATCTTTCCTACGGGAAGCTGACTGAATTGTTGTGGGAACTCGGCACGATTGAAGTCGGAGTGGGAACACTCCAAAAAACCAATCAACGAGTAGCAGCAGCAGTCAAGCCAGCCATCAAAGCACTGTGGGAATGGGTCCCTGAGCAATCAAACGTTCATGTAGATGAAACACCTTGGTGTGTCATGGGAGTTAAAGAATTGCTATGGACGGCTAGTGGAGAAGGATTCTGTTTATTTCATGCCGCAGATACCAGGGGGCGTGTAGAACTAGAAACCATGCTGGGCAAAGAATTTGCTGGGGTCTTAAGCTCAGACGATTTCAGTGTCTATAATGGTGGGAAAGTCGCAGCCCAACAGAAGTGTCTGGCTCATTTACGACGGCATTTCAAGAAAGTGCTGGGACTTCCTGGCAACAATAATAATCCAGCAGTCGCCCAAGTATTTCTGTCATTAATAGATGAAGCTTTTAGATCCCATGAGTCCTGGCGAAAGACGAAGGATCGACTCACCTATGAATCGTGGGCTCAGGATTTCAAAATACGATTGAATCAAGCTTTGGCGACTTGGTTGAACCAAGTTGGTTATGCCTCCGGTTTGTTACTCAAATCCTTACGGGATAAGGCAGAACAATGGTGGTATTTTCTGGATGACCCCTCGGTTCCTCCGGATAATAATTTAGCAGAACGTTCTCTACGGCTAGCTGTAACTAAACGGAAAGTTTCTGGCGGCTCTCGTTCAATGAAACGATTTGAGGAAACGGCTGATCTATTGAGTGTGATTCAAACCTGTCGTTTTCAAGCTCGTTCCGTAATGGCTTTTTTCCGTGAGGCTATTTCTGCCCATTGTTGTCACTTGACTATGCCTGAGCTTATTCCCCTTTTTCCGACCTGAATCCTTACCTAATAATAATTTTCCCTGATTTTCACTCTCATTTAGTTCTTCTGGGTTTTTTTTGCTTGATTCAGGTTGAGGTGTCGGGGATTCTCGGAGATTCTTCACCATCTTTTGGTTCACTTTATTGACGAGATTGACGCTGATTCTTTGTCGAAAATGAACCAATAGCGAGGCATCAAATGGAATCTCATTGCTATAGAATGAGAGACCGATAAAGTATTGTAGATAAGGGTTTTCTCGAATTTATTCTACAGTTTCGCGATCGCTAGTTCCCAATTTATCTTTGATGATTAATGCCCCCAATGCTATCCTAAATGATTTAGCTGGTGCCCCCATAGATGAGGCAAAATTTTCAGCATATTCTGCTTCAAATTCTGACCACGGTATCAATTGGGCCATCATTACCCAACGGTTGTCTGAGGCTAATTTTCCTCCCTGAGGAAATTCAAAGCTTTCTGGTGGGGTGCCGTCTGGGTCAACTTTTCGGTACACAACTGTTAACTGGAGTTTAGACTAAAAAATACCTCTAACAGCAAATCTCTCGCTAGTTAAAAACTGACGAGAGCGTCCATAAA
>NZ_JAUBQH010000146.1:0-2222 GCF_036701145.1 Microcoleus sp. Pol17C6 | reverse complement strand
ACGCCTTAAGTTTAACTCCAATTATGCTGCTTAATGTTTTGTTACATAAATATGTTTTTTCCCGCCTACCTACTTATTTTGGCAAGAGAATCCAGTATATTGACGGCTGTTGGCGTCAGACTAAGGGTGAAAGGTCGTTTGGTTTCGTCGTACATCTCTGGCTGATTCCGCATACTTTTGTGTTTAGGTTTAGCCCTGGGGGGGTGACAAAGAGGTCTACGAGATAGACTGTATAAGGGTTGCGGCCCGCATACCTTGTTGATAAAAGCTGCGTTTATTGGGAGTTAACTTCATTAACTGTTCTACCTCGTCAGAATATTGTTCGAGATAATTGACCCACTTTTCTCCATCTAAACCAACACCAAATGTACTCCGTCTTCGATATCTTTTTTTAGGTTCTTTGCGACGAGATACATATTTTTGTACCTGCTTTTTTTTCAGTTCAATGCCTTGAAATATTGCCCAAGTGTACGCAAGTGTCATGAGCAAAATCATGTTAATAAGTCGGTCTCCTTTTAAGCTGGTTCCTTCAAGATCGTAGCCTCCTGTTTTACAGTCTCGGAACATTTCTTCAATACCCATCCGCTGCTTATAAGCATTGATAGCTGCCGGCAATGACCCTAAATCTGTGAGTAGAAACCACGCTTCTTCAACCTTCCATCCCCCGTAGTTCCTTTTCCACTTACAAGCAAGATCAAATCCGGTCGCAGGTCGAGTTTTCCTCACTCTTTTACCTTGAAAATATAAAGAGGTACCTGGTACTATTCCTAATTCATCTAAGCGTTGCCAAACTAAATGTTCCGTTTCGACACAATGATTCTTTTTCAGTCTTAAACAAAAAGATACACCCTTTTCCCTCAGCCAGTTTGCCAAATCGACCGAACAAAATTCGCGGTCTCCTAAAACGATGACTTTATATTCTGAAAATAATGGTAAAACTTGCTGTAAATTGGTTGTTTGTGACTCGAAGTTACTGTTTCCCAATTTGGGCAACAGTGACCAGTATAATGGAATTGCTCTTCGCTCCCAGATCAGGCTAACCATAAAGAGATTAATGCGCCCCCATTGACTGCGGTCGATTGCAATTGATAAAGTTTGACCAACACGGCAATAAGTAATCAACCAATAAGTAATTAATGGGAACCAAATTAGTGAGATAGTTAAGTGAGGCAAATCGAGAAACCTTTGTAGTTTTCTACGCCGACTTTCTGTTGTAATTGGATAGGGAAATACCCGCGAGAGCCGTTCTAATCTCACTTGTTTTTCTGATTGTATCAATGGTAGCAAGATTTCAATCAGTTTAAATTGAGCTGAACTGAGTTGTTTTTTTAAATGAATGAGGTAGAATGTTGGTATCATTATTTTTGAGATAGGCAAGCGTGTAACAATTATGCTGCCTATCTTTTTTTAGCACACATTGGCTCAATCCTTACAAAGGTATGGGTTTCAGGCTGGTTGTTACCCCCCCAGGGTTTAGCCATGTCAAAAGCTCCTTTTTGATTAGGTGAAAAACTTTCAATTGAATTCGACGTAAAAATAAACACAAAAAAAGGAGTTCGGGGGAACTCCTGGTCAAGGTTAGTATTTTATTTAGTTATTGGCTGTCAAGCGTTGAAGAAGCCAACGCTCGCCAGACAAGGTTATTGTCGAAATTTTAAAGAAAGTTATGAGTGCTAAGTTTGGCTAGTAGGGTGCTGTTTGTCAAACAGCAACGGCGGGAATTTATAAAAAATTAGCAACATACGAACTATTATAACTTACTAAACCAACATTAGCCCGATGAAGCTGTAGCGATTTCCACCCCTAAGCTGGAAAATATACAAAGCTGACTCTCGTACCAAAAAAGCAACGCAGTAAACCAACGAAACTACCTATGACAATTGGCAAGCTTGAACTCATCATCAAAATTAACGAACTACCGAACAACGTAGAGACTAACAAAGACAACTGGAAAACCTTTGAGCTTGACTGTGACGGTCGGGTAGTGTCCGTTACTGTTAAGCCAAAAATATGGAAGAAGCTTGAGGATGCTGCTGCCAACTATCCCATGTGGGTGGCTGCTATCGGTGGCAAGATGGGTGAATCAACCTCTAACGGCTTTGTGCTATCAGAGCCAAATATCCAAGTCTTTGAGAAAAAACCGAACTGGGGGGGTGACAAAGATGCCTAAGAGATAGACCGAATCAGGGTTGCAGCCCGCATACCTTGTTGGTAAAAGCGGC
>NZ_JAUBQH010000080.1:25332-26159 GCF_036701145.1 Microcoleus sp. Pol17C6 | reverse complement strand
GTTGTCACCTTGAGTGAAGCCGTACAAAAAGGCACTGGCAATATTGTCATCAAGAAAGTCTCTGACAACTCAGTGGTAGAAACCATTGATGTCACCTCAGCCAATGTCACCGTCAGCGGTAGTACAGTCACAGTTAATCCCACAGCGGATTTAGTTGAGGGTACTGATTACTACGTTGAAATTGCTAGCGGGGCGATTAAAGACTCGGCTGGTAACAATTATGCCGGCACTACAGGGGCAACTGCTTGGAATTTCACCACTGCTGTCGCCGCTGATACCACAGCCCCCACCGCGGCCAGTTTCACCCCCGCAGACAACGCCACCAGTGTTGCAGTTGCTGCTGATTTAGTTGTCACCTTGAGTGAAGCCGTACAAAAAGGCACTGGCAATATTGTCATCAAGAAAGTCTCTGACAACTCAGTGGTAGAAACCATCAATGTTACTTCCACGAATGTCACCGTTACTGGTAGTACCGTCACTATTAATCCCACGGCAGATTTAGCGCAAGGTACTGGTTACTACGTTGAAATTGCTGCCGGTGCGATTAAAGACTTAGCAGGTAATAATTATGCCGGTACTACAGGCGCAACTGCCTGGAATTTCACCACTGCTGACACCACAGCGCCTACAGCCACCACTTTCACCCCCGCAGACAACGCCACCAGTGTTGCAGTTGCTGCTAATGTAGTTGTCAACTTGAGCGAAGCCGTACAGAAAGGCACTGGCAATATTGTCATCAAGAAAGTCTCCGACAACTCAGTGGTAGAAACCATCAATGTTACTTCCACGAATGTCACCGTTACTGGTAGTACCGTCACTATTAATCC
>NZ_JAUBQH010000080.1:1807-25232 GCF_036701145.1 Microcoleus sp. Pol17C6 | reverse complement strand
GACTTAGCAGGTAATAATTATGCCGGTACTACAGGCGCAACTGCCTGGAATTTCACCACTGCTGACACCACAGCGCCCGCGCTCGCCAATATTACGTCAACCCTGGCAGATGGCAAGTATGGTGTGGGTAAAGCTATCCCCATCGCCGTCACTTTCAATGAAGCGGTCAACGTTACGGGAACGCCCCAACTGACGTTAAATAGCGGCGGCAAAGCCACCTATGCTTCTGGCAGCGGCAGCAATGCCCTCACGTTTAACTACACCGTCGCGGCGGGTCAGAACGCCCCAGACTTGGACTATGCTTCTACTACAGCTTTATCGTTAAACGGCGGCACGATTAAAGACGCCGCTCTCAATAACGCGAGTCTGACTTTACCCGCTCCTGGTACCCCGAAATCCTTGGGAGCCAATAAAGCGATCGTTATTAACACACAGCCTCCCGATATCAGCACTCTTGATTTGGGCTTCAACAAGCTGCAAGAGTCCCTCACCAGCAATCTGGCGACTCAACTGCCGGTGGTGGGCGATAAACTCAAAGCCATTGCCCCTGATTTTCTAAACAGTATTAAGAACAGGCTAATTACCGACCTTAAAGCAGCGCCGAGCTGGGATCAGGTGAAGTTTCAAGACACTATCAAGACTTCCCTTGGCAAAGACTTCCCCAACCTGAAAATTACAAGCTCAGTTGGGGCAAACGGAGAAGCCAAAGTTATCGTGAACCTGAGCAAAGAGTACATTAAAACGCTAGGACTGAATGGTGATTTAGGACTACCGGCGCTGGGATTGAGTACTCAGGGCGATGCCAACGCCAAATTCAAGTACGACTTTTCCTTGGGATTAGGTCTGAATCAGGATGGCTTTTTCTTCGATACAACGAATACAAAGCTTGCCCTCAACGCTGAAGTCGGCTTAGCCAATAATTTTACGGGCAAGGCCAATCTAGGTTTCTTGCAAGTGGATCTAGCCAACAACGGTGCTAACCCCACTAAAATTACCGGTGACTTTAAGGCATCTCTGAAAGATTTAACTACTGCTCAAGGAGGGATAAATGACGGGCGACTCACCTACACTGAACTGAGCAAAGGCAACTATAAACTCTCGGACTTGATTGGTACGAGTTTAGACACCAAAGCCAACCTCGGCATGAGTGCAAAAACCAGCGTTAATGGCAGTGCTGCTATTCCGTCCTTCAACTTCGACCTCAACGCAGGTTTTTCGCCGCTTTCGTATAAGGACGGGAAAGGGAGTGGGCCGCAAAAACCCACGCTGGCATTCAATAATATGCAGCTCGACTTGGGTAGTTTTGTCACTGGCTTTGCCAAACCAATTATCACGACGATCGATAAGGTTATCACCCCGGTTCGTCCCCTGATCAATGTTTTGAACAGCGATATTAAGTTTTTGTCGGATATCAGTAGCATCCGCAACTATGTCGATCAAAACAAAGATGGCAAAGTCACTCTGCTCGAAGCTGGTATGGCGCTAACTGGCACAAAAGTCAATGGCAGCTTCTTGACGGCAGTGGACGCAGTTGGCAAAGCGAGTCAGTTGATCGGGGAACTAGCAGCCCAAGATGGCAATATTAAAATCGATCTGGGTGACTATGAAGTAGGTTTTGATGCTACCGATCCCAAGGCCGATCCCTCAAAAGCAACTAAGAAAAGCACCAAAACGCTAGGTTCGCCTACAGATCAAGCGAAATCGAAGTCTAAAGGCAAGGTGACAGAGTTTTTATCAACCTTGCAAAATATGCCTGGGTTGCAATTCCCAATCTTAACCAACCCCGGCACAGTGGTTGATTTACTGCTGGGTAAACCAGATGTGACGCTGTTTGCCTACAAAATGCCGGAACTGGATTTTAGCTTAAACATGGATCGCACTTTTCCGATCTATGGCTTTGCAGGAATCGGTCTGAACGGCAATTTGAAAGGCAACTTTAGTGCTAAAACCAATTTCGGTTTCGGCTTTGACACCAATGGGCTAAATCAGTGGAAAAAGGCAGGATTTTCTGCCTCAGATGCCTATAAAGTTCTGGATGGCTTCTATGTGAGCGATCGCCAAAATGCCGACGGTACGGGGCCGGATGTCCAGGAAGTCAAACTTAATGCCGATATCAGTCTAACTGGTTCAGTCGATGCTGTTTTAGCCAAGGCATACGTAACAGGCCGGCTAACCGGGAACGGCAAAGCTGACCTGATCGATGTGGGCGAAGAAAACGGCTCCAGCGATGGCAAAATTCGGGGTTCGGAAATTATTTCTCGGATTAGCAAGCCTCTGGATATGATTGCGGTGAAGGGAGGAATCAATGCTTCATTGGATGCTGGGTTTGATTACCTGCGACCGGGGTTTGAGAAGAGGTACTACACTATTGATTTAGGGTGGTTCGGTAAGAAAAGCGTCCCCTATTGGGTACCAAGCATAACTCGTGAAAATGTCTGGCGGCAAAATTTTGGCACCTACAATCTGGCTAATTTCGGTGTGGGTGCTACCTGGAAAAGCCGCGCGATCGATGGCTATATATCGGGTGGACTCGTGTTTTTAGATGCCAACTTTAATGGTATCAAGGATGAAGACGAGCCAGTCAGCGTTACCAATCCTGATGGGAGTTTCGATCTCCAGGTCGATGTTGCCCAATTCGACACCAATAAGAACGGTCGAATCGATCCGAGTGAAGGCAAGATTGTTCTGATGGAGGGGAACGATATCGCAACATATTTGCCTCTGGTTACGCCACTTACTTCTACTCCAGATTCCACCGTGATCACGCCTCTAACCACGGTTATTGCTGATTTGGCTAGCAAAGGGATTGACCCTGAAACTGCTGAAACTCAGGTGAAATCGGCTCTGGGGCTGCCGGCTGATGTTGATTTGGGCAGCTACGACCCCCTAGAAGCGATCGCCAATAACGATCCGAAGGGTGTAGCGGTGTTTGGCTCGATGATCATGGTGCAAAACACGATCGTCCAAACGGCGAAATTCATCAATGGAGTTTCCTCTTCGTCGCTGACGCAGCTAGGGAATGTTGCAACAGGAGCGATTGCCGAGACCCTCAAAGCTGGCACTCCAGTTGACTTGAGCAAACCAGAGACAATTCAGGCGATCGTACAGGGTGCGATCGCTGCGGCTGCCACGCAAGACAGCAATCTCAACACAGAGCAGTTAGCCAGGGTCGCCTCGGCTGCTGCACAAGTAATGGCCCTGGGCAATCAACTCATTCAGGAACTCGTCGCTAGCGGTCGCCCATTAAGTGAGATCGCCACGGAAATTACCAAATTGCAGGCAGTATCAGTTGGTCAAATCGCAGTCGGACTGCCGGAATTGGCAGCGGGAACCAAGACGATGGAGCAGTTCCTCGCCGACAATACCAAGGAAGCAATCCAGAAGAAGATGGAGGAAGTAGCGGTTAATGACCCTACCGTTCGCCCCACCTTCGAGACAATCAATCCTGAAGATCTGCTCGTTCCTTTTGAACCTACCTCTGGGGAAATCGGCACCGAAACCCCAACAGCGATCGCTCCGACCCCACCGATCTCTCCGACCCCATCAGTAACAGCCTCCCAAACACCGATACCATCGGAAACAGCGTCCCAAACACCAACACCATCGGAAACAGCATCGGAAACACCGACACCGACACCATCGGAAACACCAACCCCCACGCCAACAACTAATAACCTCTCAGACGATGAGTGCATCTGCGACCAAATTACCTATCCCAACTTAAACCGACCCAACTCGGTTGAAAACACCATACTCGGCGCATCTGGCATTCAGATAGGCACTGCTCAAAACGATGAATTACTAGGTAGCAATGCTGCCAACATATTCGAGGGCCAATCCGGGGATGACAACTTATACGGTGGTGCCGATAATGACATTATTAATGGCAACCAAGGTAATGACTTCATCGCCGGAGGCAAAGATGAAGATACTCTCTATGGAGATGAAGGTAACGACATCATCCTTGGCGAGTCGGGTAACGATTTAATCTTTGGAGGCAAAGGCAATGACTTCTTACATGGTCGCGAAGGTATGGACATCATTTATGGCAACAAAGATGATGACTTCATCGATGGTGGCAAGGATAATGACACCTTATATGGAGGCAAAGGTAACGACATCTTGCTTGGCAGTCAAGGTGATGACAATCTGTTTGGACAGCAGGGAAATGATACCATCTGCGGCGGTGAAGGCAATGACTTAATCAACGGTGACGAAGGAGCAGATATCCTGGGAGGGTGTGCCGGAAATGATACTCTGTTCGGAGGCGCAGAAAATGATACTCTCACGGGTGGGAAAGGATCCGATCTTCTTGATGGAGGCATGGGCAATGATAGTTTGATTGGCGGTAGTGGCAACGATATCTTTGCCTTAAAAGCAGGTCAAGGATTGGATCTAATCGCTGATTTTACCGTCGGTCAAGATTTGATTGGATTAAGCGGTGGTTTGAGTTTTGGACAGTTAGAAATAACTCAAAATACTCAGGGAACTCTCATCAAAAACCTCTTGACAGGGGAGCAGTTAGGTGTGATGATTGGAGTGAGTGCCAATGCGATTACATCTGCTAATTTCATGCTGATTTAGGAAAGGAAGGAAAAGTGCGATCGGTAAAATAAAAGCGATCGCACTTAACCAAAATAAACATTTATCTGCGTTCATCGGCGTCAATCCGTCGCCATCTGCGGTTAAAATTTTATACCTACTATTACGGCAATTTCACTTCTGTCTCCTGACTGATAACTACTGGTGGCGACAGAGGCGGTTGAGATTCTGCCACATTCAACTGACCGCCACAACAACGCAACTCGTAAAGTTTTGCATTAATTTGATACTCATATTGACTCAATAGCCTTGCATAAATATAGCCAGCTTTTCCATCTAAAAAGCCGAGCTGAATAAAGTAAAATAACATAAATCTGAGCAGTGGTTTAAAAGGCAGCCACACCCAAACTTTTTTTAGAAAGCGTTTCCGCTGCACTGCATCTCCAAATAGGTGAGCGCCAATAGTGCCGCTGTCGTCGCGCCCTTCAATAATATTGTAATAAACGCGAGCTTCCCAATTAGAATAGCGGTTGTGCCGTTCTATCCAGTGAAATAAATCGCGGTAATCCTCGTGGATCATGTCATTTTTTAAGTAGCCGACTTGACCGGCTAAAATGACGTGTTCGTGAACTTCGTTGTCGCCAGTATTGGGGACGGATTCAGTGCCGAGATTTTCGTAACGTCCTTTTTGATGCTTGAACAAACGCAAATTCCAGTCTGGATATCTCCCACCGTAACGCAGCCACTGACCTAAAAAGAAGACTTTGCGGTTGAGGTAGTAGCCGTCAAAATTGGGGTCTTCGATCGCCTGCGCGATTTCGTCCCAAAGTTCCGGCGGAATTCGCTCGTCGCAATCGACAATTAATACCCATTCGTTGCGAAAGGGCAGATTGTCCAAAGACCAATTTTTCTTTTTCGGCCAGCGGTTGTCGAAGTAGAATTGCACTACTTTTGCGCCGGTGCTGATGGCAATTTCTACCGTGCGATCGCTACTTTGGGAATCAACCATGAAAACTTCATCCGCCCTGGCAATGCTGGCCAGACACGCTGGTAGATTAAGTTCTTCGTCTTTTGCCGGAATGAGAACTGAAACCGGAATCTTGGATGAACTAGATGTCATAATCGAGTGCTTGAACCTGAATGCGGTCGAGTTTTTGTAGATGAAGTGCGATCGGCACAGCCGCGCCAACGAGTTGAGCAGCGAGGGATATTGCCTATAGCCTAATACCTAGTGGTCGATTTCGGTGCAAAAATCAGGCCGCGGATGGCTGCGCTCAAATAACCGATTTGACCCCAGGCAAAAACGAAATTTTCAAAACGCAGCGCCGGATCTCTAATATATTTAAAAGACTTCCAGACACCCCTCAAGATTCTTTCACCCCCTCGCCCAAGCTGAGCAATACCGGCTCGATCGGACAATTGTTCCCGATAACATTCGCTAATGCCCTGCCACCACCCGCGCTCTAGAAACCAAGCTTTGTTGAGCCTTTCTGCTGCGACATGGTGAAGTACCAGGGCCTCCGGTAGATAAACTACTTGCCAACCTAACTCTAAAGCTAATTCTGTCGTTCGCAACTCTTCATTTGACAGCAACTTTTTGCCGACTCTACCGAGTTTGACATCGAAGCCACCAATTTGTTCGAGAAAAGCGCGCCGGATTGAGTAGTTTACTCCCCTGGGAGTCAAACCGGGAGCAGTCACGTACAGGCAAGTATCGCCTAAATCATATGCTCCCAAGTTCTGGGCTAATCCCGGTGACAGCCATTCGGGCGGGCTGACTCCAGAAGGCCAGAGCAAATTGACTTTGCCACCAGCTACGGCGAGTTTTTGATTGCTTTGATAAGCCGCCTGCAGCACCCTGAGCCAATTCGGCTCAGCAATAGCGTCGTCGTCGAGATAAGCTAATATTTCGCTGCGAGCTTCCTTTGCGCCGGTGTTCCGCGCCACTGACAGACCGATTTCGGGTTCCCAGACGTACTTGAGGCGGCCATCCCCCAGTCTTGCTTCTACCACCTCGCGGGTGCGCGAAATCGAACTTTCTGGGCTTGCATAATCGCTAGAAGCGTTATCCACTACTACTACTTCAAAGTTGTCGGGAAAATCCTGTACCAGCAAGCTGTCGATCGCCCCACCTAAATAGGCGGCGCGATTGTGGGTGCAAATAATTGCTGATATCTGAGGATGATCGGGCATAAATAACAGCTTGGGAAATACGGGGGTTCTCGATCGACTTACTCGGATATTGTCTCATCAATGCTATTATCGCTTAAAAAGCATTTGGTAGTTGGCAGTTTAAATGATAATTGGTAATTGGTAATTGGTAATTGTGTTTAATCCTTTGTATCTGACTAATGACTGCTGACTAATAACTAATGACTAACTCAGTACCCACCACATCTAGACAATTAATCTTAGTAACTGGGCCCGCCCGGAGTGGCAAAAGTGAATGGGCCGAAACTCTGGCGGCGGGTTCGGGAAAACAAATAATCTATGTGGCTACCAGTCGCGTTGATGAAACGGATTTGGAGTGGCTTCGTCGCCTCGATCAGCACCGAAATCGCCGTCCAGTTGATTGGACAACTCTAGAAGTGCCGATCGAATTATCGGCAGTTGTGCGGGCCAGCAAGCCCTCAGATTGCTTGTTGATTGATTCCCTGGGAACTTGGACGGCAAATCTTTTGGAACAAGAAACTGCTGTTTGGGCGACTACGCAGCAAGATTTGCTAGCCTGTTTGAAGTCGGCGGCGGCTGATGTAATTTTGGTAGGGGAAGAAACCGGATGGGGCGTTGTGCCTGCTTATCCGGCGGGGAGGCTGTTTCGCGATCGCCTCGGCACTCTCGTCCGCCACATCGGGGCGATCGCCGATAATGTTTATCTCGCCACCGGAGGTTACGCTTTGGATCTAAGGGCTCTGGGTACCCCGCTGCCGCCCGTAGCGAAAAATTAACAGCCGGAGTCGCGATCGACAAGAGAGAAAACATCTCAGTTTTCCGATGGACAATTTTAACTAAAAATTAGGTATAATTTTAACTAAGATTGAAAACACAAGAGTCACATAAATTAGTCAAAAAACATACTCCCTAGGGGGAACGGCCCAACAATTTGACATGAGGAATAGCCAAATTTTGAAATTATGTAAAAGCTAAAATGTCTCTTAAGAAAGAGTGATAATTTAAAATTAAAAGTCTAAAATAATCAATTAGTTGAAGGGTTGACTAAAAGTTATGGCATCAGATAGTGAAGTAAGAAAATATATTGCTTACTGGTTTCAGTTAGGCAAAAAAGTATTAATTCGCAACGGTTCCGAAGCGCTGCTGCCCAAATCGGTAAATGCCGGCGATCGCTACAGCCAGGAATTTGAAGAGTGCTGGCAAAAAATCATCTCCCGCGACAGCGGAGACTGTTACCTCGAAGGCACAAACGAAACAATTGCCCAACTGCTGACACCCGCTTGGGAAATCAGTCCCTGCGCGCGCTGCGCTATGCCCGTAGTGTTCCAACAAACCGGAATGCCCCCGGAGTTCTGTCCCTGTAACGACTTACCGAACTGGCCCGATACCGAAATGCCCCAACCTCGATCGCCCGTCAGCAGCCAATCGCAACTATCAGGCATTCGCGATCGACTCAACCGATCCAGCGGCGAGTAAGTATATAAGAAGGAAGAAGGGTGTTCTTCCTTAAATTGTTACAATATATTTACAATGCTTCACACTAGGTCTGATTTATGAATGTCAAGACAGTATCGCCAGCCTCCCCGCAAACTTATGTAAATTCAGGGACTCAGGCTGTACTCGGCAATTTCCAAGATGCAAATACAATTCCCCTGCAAGCAGTACCAGTATCACTAGAGACCGAGGTCGTAACGGGCGATCGGCTCAAATCAGCCAGAGACATAGCTTTCGAGTTGGCAGGAGATGCTGTTCGGTACGATCCAGTCGCGATCGCAGCCCTGTACCGAAATCGACCTCTACAAGTCTGGGGAAGGCTGTCGAGCGTTGTTTGGACATTTTTTAGCTTTGCCTTCAGTGTGTGGTTCGACGGGAAAACAGGTCGTACCGCCACCAACCAAAAGCGTCGCGCCGTCCGACTGCGAGAAATTCTGGCCCAACTCGGCCCAGCTTTCATCAAAATCGGACAAGCACTCTCAACACGGCCCGACTTAGTACCGCCAGTATATTTAGAAGAACTAACAACGCTGCAAGACCAACTGCCAGCATTTCCGAACGAAGTAGCATATCAATTCATCCAAGAAGAATTGGGCGCCCACCCCAAAGACATCTACGCAGAAATCAGCCCAGACCCGATCGCAGCAGCATCTCTCGGACAAGTCTACAAAGGCAAACTCAAAACCGGAGAAACAGTCGCAATCAAAGTCCAGCGACCGGGTTTAGCCGAAAACATCGGCTTAGATATCTACATCCTGCGGCGCGTTGCAGTTTGGGCACAAAACAACTTCAAAGTAATTCGCAGTGACCTCGCAAGCATTATGGACGAGTTGGGTGAGCGCATTTACGAAGAAATGGACTACACCCACGAAGGTCAAAATGCCGAACGGTTTGCCAAACTCTACGGCCACATCAAAGACATTTATGTTCCCAGCATCTACTGGGAATATACCCGCCGCCGCGTCTTAACAATGGAGTGGATCACCGGCATCAAACTTACGAATTTAGAAGCCGTTAAAGCTCAAGGAATCGATGCTCCTTACTTAATTGAAGTGGGTGTGCAGTGTTCTCTCAGACAACTTCTCGAACACGGTTTCTTTCACGCTGACCCGCATCCCGGCAATCTTTTGGCAACTCCTGACGGTCAATTGGCTTATCTCGATTTCGGGATGATGAGCGAAGTTAAACCTTATCAGCGATACGGCTTGTTGGAAGCTGTGGTGCATTTGGTGAACCGCGACTTTGAAGGTTTAGCAAAAGATTACGTGAAGTTGGAGTTTTTAACTCCCGACACCGATCTAACGCCAATTATTCCAGCTTTGGCGGGCGTATTTAACAATGCTTTGGGTGCTAGCGTTGCCGAACTCAATTTCAAAAGCATTACTGACGAGCTTTCGGCGGTAATGTACGAATATCCTTTCCGGGTTCCAGCTTACTACGCTTTGATTATTCGATCGCTCGTCACGTTAGAAGGCATTGCCATCAACGTTGACCCCGAATTCAAAGTGTTGAGCAAAGCTTATCCTTACGTTGCAAAACGGCTGTTGAGCGACCCCGCACCGGAATTGAGAGCATCCCTGCAAGATTTGCTGTTCAAACAAGGCGAGTTCCGCTGGAACCGCTTAGAAAACTTGCTCAACAATGCCCGCGAGAGCGATGATTACGATGTGAGCAAAATCTTGAACCAAGCTTTAGAATATTTATTTTCCGAAAGAGGAGATTTCATTCGCGATCGTATTGTCCTGGAATTAGTCAAGAGTCTCGACACACTTTCCAGCAACGCCTTTGCTAACGCCAAATCTGTAGTCGGCGAATGGTTTGGAGTCAAGGCAAATCAACCTGTGGTTTCACAAACCGAACAAAAAAACTTAGAACATATCAAGCGGATTTGGGATATTTTGCAATCAACTCCCGGTTTTGACACGATGAAAGTATTGCAGCTACTTCCGCAGTTGTTAGTGAAACCGGAAGTGCAGAACATGAGCCAGAAAGTAGTCGGCGGTTTAGCTCAAAGAGCAGTTGCTAGGTTAATTCGCGAATTTTTGCTTTCCTCCGAACCCGCTGCGATTCCTGAGAATGGAAGCTATCCTAAAACTTCGCCTCAGTTGTCTTTACCTGCTGCGAAGTAGTTTGGTCGGGCGTTTTTTTTACCGCAGATATTAGCAGATAAACACAGATGAACGCAGATAAAATTTTGTCTGCGTTCTTTTAATTAAGCTTGAATCCTTTAGCGGCTAATTGCTGGCGGAGACTCTGAATCATCACGCGATCGAGAGTATTTTCACCACTATTTGTACTAGATTGCCGCTGTTGTTCAATGTATGCTGTACGCTTTTGAGATAAGTCGCGGATCGTCTTTTTAATCGCCTCTCTTTCGGTTTTCTTTCCAGCTACATATGCTCTTTTTTCTGTTAGCGTCATCCCTCGCATGATTTCTGGTAAATTATCATCTGATATGGCCTCTAGTTTAACTGTTCCGTTTTCGAGGGCATCCAGCAAGTCCCAAGAAGCATTATCATAGTATTCAGAAGCTTTGGACGCACTACGCAAAACCCTATTGCTGCCAGCATTACTATCTTCAACTGCTTGACGTTGTTGTCCTATTCTTCCTTCTCTACCGTAGGGAATGTAAGTTTGATTGAGTTTAGTATTCCAAATAGAAATTTCGTCGTCGTAAGGGGACTTAATTACGACAATTTGTTGGTTTTGATTAATGTTGAAGCTACTGCCTTTTGCTAAATTAGCTCCTGATGCCCAAAGTTGTCGCTCCTGACTTTCGGCTGAACCACAATAAATTGTATTAACGAGGGTATCTCCTTTGACAGCGAGATTGACAGATTGATTCCAAACTATTGGGCCTTGATCGAATGGTTCATTACCCGCAATAAAAATCACGCGAAAATCTTCCTGATTTTTACTCCAGTTTAATTCTTGCATTGCCGAACGAATTACCCAGCCAGCATATTCTTGACCGCCGTTGGTTTTGATACTAAATAGCTTTTCGGAAACTAAATCTAATTCAGGAGTAAATCCAGTTAATAATCTGACAAAACCTTCCGAGGAAGGTAAGCTGTCATTACCATAATGGTAAAGGGCAACTTCTAACTCGGGTACTTCGCCATCTTTGGTTACTTTAGTTAAAAAATTAACAATTTGCCAAAGTTGAGTACGAGTCTGGTCAATCAGTCCATCCATGCTATTACTAGAATCTAAAAGGATGGCTATCTGAATTTTTGCTTTGGCGAAAGCTGCTGTGGGAGAACACAAGATAGTTAGGGTTAAAGCTGTAGTGAATAAAATTCTAGTTAGTTTCTGCATGGAATTTCCCCTACAAAATATTTTTTTCCAATTATAGTCACTGAAAATAGATTTATTCACTGTTGTCAAGTTACTTGTAACAACATTTTACATTTGTGATTAATTCTGTACAGGATTTACGCACTCCAACTAAAGAAACCGGGTTTTTAACCTGGGTGTGGACTGCAAGTTCTAGCAGTTTTGTTAATACTGCATCATGAGTTTTATAGTTTTCTAATTGAACGCGGTTTAGGGAAACAACTACTTGTACCTGGTGGTATTTTGCGGGTGCTAATTGATACTCGTTCATCGGTTTTTCCTTTTTTATCATCACAAGAGTAATAGGGTTTTCCGGTTACATATTATTAGGGGTTAGAGTTGCTTTTAAGAAAATAAAACAAATTTACTGAATTAACGGCAATGCTAATCCTGCTTGTCCGTGGGCTATCATAGAGGGATTCACAGAAAAGCGTAGCGATCGGGAGTCAATATATGCAGGCAATCCTTTTAAGTCGCGAAGAAGTTGCACGACGTGCAAAGCAATTGTACGAAAGCAACATCCGCCAAAAGGTCGAGGTGGAAGAGAACATCGGCAAAATGGTCATTATCGACATTGAAACAGGTGATTATGAAGTCGATAAAACTGGATTGCAAGCATCTCGTAACCTTAGTAAGAAGCACCCAAACGCCCGACTCTTTGGTATTCGCATTGGATATAACGTTGCTGTCTCATTTGGTGGTGTCATTGAGCGTGTCTGCAAGTGATTTCTGGGATTGTGACAAATAGACACGCAACTGTAACGCTGACTTTCTTGCTAGCGAATGGCTCAAGCATCCCTATTGAGTTCGTCATAGATACAGGCTTCACTGGGGAATTGTGTCTTCCTCTAGAAGCTGTTTGATTGATGGGCTTGACCTTTAGACACGACATTCCCGCAAATTTGGCAGATAATAGTGAAGTCTTGCTACCACTTCACGAAGCGATCGTCCTTTGGGAGGGTGAAGAGCGAGAAGTCGTAGTCATTGCGACAGGAAGGCGACCTTTACTTGCAACTGCCTTGCTGGATGAGCAAGAACTTGTTATTCAGTTTACAGAAGGCGGGTTGGTGACGATCTATAAGTTGTAGCTGTCGTCAAGGTTGCAAGTACGCGCGATCGAAGCTATAGTCATTAATAGTTAGATGTTGAAATTGCAAAATGAATACTAAATTTAAAGTTAAATTTGAAACAAAGCTTTTGATAAATGACTGGGACCAGGAATATCTCAGTTTGTTAAATGTGATACCAAAATTACTATCTCTTAATTGTCCACATTGCCAGATTTACTCAGTAATGAAGATTGACAGCACAGTTGAGCGCTTTGAAAGAGACAATGAAAACGATATATCTTATCGAGATAAAAACTTGCTGTTTGACTTTATTTGTAGCTGTCCAAATTGTGACCACACTGTGTTTGTCCAGGCACAAGCCCACGGAAATGCAGTTTGTCCAGACTCTAGAGCGGCAGATGAGCAGTTAGAAGCATCATCGAGTGGCAAAATACTGTCAGTCTATCCTTATCCGAAAAATGTTACGGTTCCTCGTGGAGTGCCTAAGAAATATGCCGATGATTTTCATGAAGCAGTGTTAGTAATTCCTGTAAGTTCTACAGCCAGTGCTGTACTTAGTAGACGTATCCTTCAAAATATTCTTAGGGATGAATTTAAAATTCAAGCTCGTGACTTATATCAGGAAATTGAGGCTTTTATAGCGCAACCTGATATCCCGCATCGATTAACAGATGCTGTAGACGCTATCAGAAAAATTGGAAACTTTGCTGCTCATCCCCTTAAAAACAAAAATACAGGTGAAGTCGTGCCTGTTGAGCCAGATGAGGCAGAATGGTTAATAGAGGTGTTAAAGCAACTGTTTGAGTTTAAGTTTACCGAACCTCTGATACGTCAAGAGCAGCAAGATAAACTTGATGCAAAACTTCGAGATGCAAAACTTCGAGACTTAAAGAAACCACCCATGAAGTAGTTTGTTTAGTGCCAGTGGGCTAACAATTCACGGCAGCGGACGGTTGAGAGCTGCTGGTGCTGAGTTCGAGATTATCGACCGCCGCTGCGTTTTGCCGTTAGACAAGTGTTAGTTGTAGAAGTTACTACAGTCAAGTTCTTTGTTAAAGCAAGCTTCTAAGTAGAATAAATAGATGCTAGCGATCGCCCCTATGCGACAATCTAACCTCCCCAATACTTTCACCAATCCTCAGACGAGGAGACGATCGAATGCCATGGGCTGAACTCATGTCACAAATCCAGGATATTCCAAAAATTGACAAGCTTCGGCTGATGCAGTTTCTTGCAACAGAACTTGTCAAAGAAGAGGATGCAAACTTCTTTGTTGCGAACCAAGAGTATGCTGCCCGATCGCCCTACCATTGCTCTGAGGCTGCCAATGTTTTAATGAATCTTCTGGCTGCTACAAAACAACAAGAACAGAATGGTTTACGCTCAGAAATTATTCTACAAAATTACTGCTAAAAACCACATTTATTCAAGAAACCTGGTTTTTAATTTATTCGAGCAACTGCAACCAAATCTACAATTACTACAAGCTAGAAATGCCAGTCAAATCGCTATTTGCTAGTGGATTGCTGGGACTTGCAGCCGGACTAAGTAAGAGGCTGTCGTCATTGGCAGAAATGATAGTATTGGGAGCGATCTAACCACTAATACTTGTGCCAGTCAAAGGAATAATTGGCTGAGTTTGAGCGCTGGTTAGAGAACTCAACAAGCTGTTTTAGTCGTAGATGAGGATGTCATCATCGGTTTCGCTAAAGGTCATTATGGTTGGAATTGAACCGCCATTTAGCAAGATATCGTCGGGGATAGTATTGGCAGAATTTACTGTCAAACTACCTGGATTAGTCGCTGCTGTTGACGGTTGTAAGCTGAGATTTGGGGGCGCGGGAGTCGTGTTATTTGGCTGACTAACAGCAAAAACCGCAAAAAACCCGGTTTTTTTGGTTTGGGTGCGTCCAGGACTATAGGATTTAAGGGCGATCGACCTTACAGGCTTAAGGATGTCGCCACTTTAGCGCTAATGACCGAATTTTACTGCCATTTGCGATCGCAGCCAATTAAAGCTGAAGCGCTCAGAAAAGCTCAACTGGCAATGATCCACAAACAAATTGTAGTAAAAGATGGTCAATTGCGGGGAACTCAAGGCACGATCGACCTTACTCAATCGGCACAAGTACCAAATGCCGATTTCTCACACCCGAAGTTTTGGACCGGATTCACAATAATTGGCAGTCCTTGGTAAATTAATTGGAGATTTGATATTCACAGTGGTAAGGTTTAAGGCTAGACGCACCCTACATTGACTGGCGGGATTTTGCAAAAAGTAAATGTATCCCTGACGACTATCTTTTTATGTCATAAATTTGCTATGAATAGCAAAACTAAACACTAGCGGGGCAAAACCTGTGGGCAAGTTTGATAAAATATTCAATTCAGAAGACCAATCCGAAGCAAGCTTAACTTTAGAAGAATCCGTAGCCGCGGTAGCACTTGTGGCAGCGGAGGCAAATTCCCCTGACACCGATGCTGATATCTTAGAAAGCATACTTTGGGAATCAGAAATATTTGCTGAATACTCGGAAGATGATATGTCCGCAATGTTTCAAAAATTGGACGGTATTGTCGCCCAAGACGGTTTAGGAGCATTATTTAATGCTGCTTGGGAATCCATGCCAGATGAGTTAGTTTTGGATACTTTTGCAATAACCGCAGCAATGTTTGTCGCAGATGGCGAAATATCCCAGAAGCACGAGGCTTTTCTCCAAGAATTCCAGCAAGCATTAGGTGTGGAAGATGAGGAAGCAGCAGAAATTATTGAGGATGTAATTGCTGCTTACTCGGAAGTAGAGGGCGAAGAGTCTGATTTCGATGCCGCATGGTACGTATCTCCTGAAGGCAATTTTAGCGTTCCCGTTCCAGTTGACGATCAACGAGGCGGTAAAATTGATGATCAAGAAGGCTGTGTCGCATTCTCAGACGACTTTGGCGTTTTGCTGAAAATTGATTATTTTCCTGTTCTTGGTGAAGTTGAAGAAACAATCGAGTCGGTTGGCGAGGAAGGTTATCTCAAGTCTTTTCTCGACAATTTTGTTTCTCAGGCAATTCTTGCTAATGTTCCCAATTCTAAGTTACTCCACGCAGAATATTTAGAAGATGAAGAAGCTTATTTCGTGGTTTTAGATTTGCCTGGGGGTGCAACTCTCAGCGTGCAGAAAAACGATGGCCCTCTGACTCGGTTGGATGCTTACCGGGGGCTTATGGCTTTTATTGCTGACGATTTTTGCTACACGGTAAGCTGTCAGCGAATTTATCAGGAGGGGGATGAATTGGGTTCCCTGGAGTCTGAAGTTGAGGGAATTATGAACAAGATTTTTGAGTTTATTGAGACAATCGAATTCGGGCCGATCGAATAAGCAGGAATTATTTAGGGGGGCAAAAAACAGGGTTTCTTTCTAAATGTCTCGCTGCTTAACCCTATATTTTCAGAGAAACCGAGTTTTTTGCCAACCATTCTCAGGATATGACATCGTGTCCGGTCGATCGACCAAAATCAAACAGGTTGGTAGTCAGGACTTGAGTTTTCATTACTTGCCCGATCGCGCTTATTTTACCGCACTGCTAGATATTAGAGGTTTTTTACCATAAAAGAGTGCGATCGACAACAGGGTTTTTTGACCCATTCTCGATCGCACTTCCAGATACATTCAGTCAACCACAGTCGAGAGACAGCAGCAATTAGCCGCCATTTTCGACTAATTAGTAGTCTGAGCTTCCACCAATCTTTGCTTGAGTTCTTCCAGAGCACTCGCCCAGCGCGGATCTGGCTGCACCGAGCCGGAATCAGCGCTCGACACCGTTGTTGCTGACTGATTGCGGCGAGACTTGTTGTTGTCACCCCGACGGCGATTGCTTTTGCTGGAACCGCCTCCACCTTGGGTAGGAGGAGCCGACGAGCGCTGCTGTTGCTGCGGCGCAGGTACAGGCATGGGCACAGACGCCGACGCCGACACCAACTGCGGTGACTGCGGCGACTGCTGTTGATCGTCTTCGCCCTTTTCAGATTTACCCTTAGAGCGGGGCAATGCCTTCTCTATTTTCAGCGGGTTTTCTTTGAACATCAAGCCGTTGTATTTCTCAATAACTTGGTCGGCTTGTTCGTCGGTTAGCACAGTCACAAAACCGAATCCTCTGCATTTTCCAGTTTTGCGGTCTGTAATTACCTTGGTGGTAACAGATTCGCCCTCCGGTGCAAAAACTTCTTGCAATTCTTGGCGATCGAGTTCCTTTGGTAGATTGCCAACATAAAGACGAATAGACATGAAAAATTCCTCCCGACTTGGATTTTAATTAATTTGCTCGAACCGAATTACCTGAAGTCAACAGAATATTGACTTCAGGGAAACACCACATAACCCGAGAATTGGCGCATTCCTCCCACCAACCTTGACAGCTCCCCCCACCTTTTAGAACAAAAAGATGATTTACTCTGATAAGGCCGGAACTTAACCGCCTATGCAGAGAGCTTTTAAATCTCAGGTTGTTGTGTAAACTTTTAGTCATCACTCAAATGTTGAGGCTATTGGCTATTCTCTATTACTTGCTTCCGGTTTTGATTCAGAATGTTTATAGCCAGCGCCGTGTAGAAATTTATGTCCAAGGATGTGTCAATTGCAAGCGATCGGAATGCCAGTATTCAGTTTAATACAGTGATGGGTAAAATCGCTAACATTTTTTTAGCCAGTAATCTTACCTCGCTCCTAATGCTGAGAACTACTCACTTACCCGCTATCCCTTAAATCAGGCCCGGCAGAGTCCGAGCATTCTTTAAAGGTATCACAGCCTTGGTAACAGAGCTAGTTATTTAGGAAGATTTCAGTCTGAATTTAACGCAAACCACATCTCAATCACTTTTGAGAATTCATCCCGCACAGCAAAAATAGCGGTCGAAAAAAAACAGCCGACAAGCGGCTGGCTGTACTTGCTGTGTTGGGATGTTGACAATTTTTACGCAATGCCTTATCGATTTTAGCCAACTGAAGTTATCGCGCTATTTGGTTCAATCCAATTCATGTAAACTAATGTAACAGAGTGCTGGCAAAAAAGCAACTTTTCTTTATGACGGAAGAAGGAAGAAGACTGTAGGCCTTAGTGACAACTTACGCCTGAAACCCCTGATAAATCTCGCTTTTACCTAAGTCTAGATCCCCCTAAATCCCCCTTAATAAGGGGGACTTTGAGCATATTTCTTGTCCCCCCCTTAGTAGGGGCGGTGCCCCCGTGCCCGCCCGCTCGCTAGGGAGGATCGAACCCTAATCGTCAAACAGCAGACTGGTACTAGGTTTGACGTTAAGTTGACACTAATGAATAGTAGGGTGCGCCACCAGCAACGAGAACATCGCCCCTCCGCTGTTTAACTCAAAACTAATCCTGGCTGCGCGTTGAGGCCGATCCACACCACAATCGGACAACTATTCCTCACCTTGGGCCTTGGATAATGATGTATGCGCCCCAAAAAGCAGCAGCAAAAGCCAAAATCGCAGACCAAATCGGATGTCCGCTGTCACTAACCCTCCCTCCTTGACTGCGGAGGCTTTCAAGGTCGATCGCCACAGTAGCACCCCGGCGCAGCCAACCAGTCGCCACAACAGATGTTCCGATCAAATCGCTGGGGCGAGTAGTCTCTTTGAACAAAAATGGCCACAAAGAGCCAATGTAGCCAAACTTGGAAACATGGTGCAACCTCACCAACCCTGTCGCCGTTTGCAAAATCAAATCTTGTCCTAGCCAATTACTCATACCCGATCGACCCAAAAGTTGGCCTTCCAGCCGCACCGGTTCAGCATCCAGCGGCAAACTATCGGGATTTGACAAAATTTCCGGCAAACTCGGCGAAGCGGTTTCTCGCGGTATAATATCCGGGAAGAAATAATTGATCCGCATCAAAGTACCGATGCTAAATCCGATCGGCAAACAGCCCCAAATAATCGATCGATCGCCCCAAAGCCAATCCAACTGCCAGATACTCGTCCTCGAAAAAATCCCGCCAATCAGCCAAAGCAGCCCGACTATTGCCAAACTCATCGGAATTCCAAAAAACGGTGCACCCTGTAAAAATAGTTTTGAATCTTTAAATTCGAGTATTGACTTAAACAGAGACAATTTTCCTTTCCTGGGTTGTTCTTGGACTCCCGCGTTTGCCAAATCTAACTCAGTCTCCAGTTGCCAAAATTGAGCATAGAGGGCCAACAGCTTCAAACGCTCTCCCAGCAAAGGATGCGCGCGGTTAACCGTCAACCAATTGCGCTCCCGATTGCTGACATCCCACAGCAAAATCTGTTCCAGCGGCGCGTGTAATGCAGCAGAACCAAGGGTTACAGCTTGTCCAACGCCTACAGGTAACAATAGATCGAAACTTTCCAGGAAAAAGCTAGTTTGTTTTTGCTGTTCGATATTATCAGCAATGCCGATCGCAATTTTAGCCAGTGCCCGCGTCAAACCGTTAGGATTGCCCGTAATTTCTGCAGCAGTGCGATCGCTAAAATACACTCTGCGGCGCGACAGCCACAATATAGGCCAGCGCAACAACTTATAAATCCCGTAACTGGTAGCAGAAATTGCAGCGGTCACAAATTTGACAGCAGAACGCAAAAACTCGATCGTCATTAAATCACACAACCGCTCTTGCCAGTGCGCCACCTGCCAATAAATCAAGTAAGGAATCTGAATCACCAGCAGCGCCAGCGACATCGGCGCAAAATCCCAGTGAGAAATGTGCCCCAACTCCCGCGCGAAAATAGTAGCAATTTCATCATCCGTCAATTGTTCCAACAGCCCGCGACTCACCGCAATCCGAGCAAAACGGGGCAAACCGCCGTAACTAAAAGCTACAGGAACATTCAGCGGCAAGAGTTTCAGCACCGGCACCGGCATATTTTGCTTGGTACAATAACTTCGCAGTACCCGACTAGCTTCCTTGCTGTGCTTGGATAAAACTGACCCGCGCAGAGTTTCGACGCCACAAAACAGTTTCAGCAGCGCGTCTATCAGCCAGGGAGACGAGGCCAAAAGCAATCCAAAAACCATCTGAACAAACGGAGTTGGATCGCGGTAAAAAAGCTGAATCGGCGCGAAAATAGGCAGTCTAGTGAATATGTAAAGCTGAACCAATAGAGAATTAGTGTTTGTCAGCAGGAATTGCAGGACAAACCGGGCTAGGAAAAATAGGGCGATCGCACTTGCAACGGCTTGCAGCCGAAACTCCAGCAACTTCAGCGGTTTGAGGGGGCGCGGGCTTTTGGCGCGGCCTGCTTCGCGCCAAGTGAGTTGGTAAGTATCTGGGCTGGCGACTCCGGGGATATCTGTTGGGGAAGCGGAACTATTTTCGCCACTAATTTCTGTATCGGGTGCGGTTTCTGTAGGGGCGGTGCCCCCGTGCCCGCCCTCTGATGTCGGGCGAATCGGCGGTGTGGGGGGTGGAGGTGGCGGGGAAATCGGTTGCGATTTAGCGTTTTCTGGCTCTACAACCGGCTCTAAAGGTAAAAATCCTGTTTTTTTGTCTACCGTTGGTCGATCGCCCCCAAGCGATTTTTTAGGCGATTTTGTTCCGGCATCAAAGGCGACAAAGCCTGTTTCGGGGGGAATTTCTGCGGATTTTGGTTTATTTTCCGGTGGTTTTGGGGGGCGAGGGGGGGTTAATTCTTTTAAAGCGCGATCGGCCCAAGTTTTGACTTGAGAGTTGGGACTTTTGGCGAGGGAAGAGCACAGGGCGATCGCCTTTTTCACATTACCGGTTGCTTTGTACGCAGCCACTAACCCCATCTGCGCGCGGATTCCCGACGACTGATTAGCTGCGGTTTGGGTAACGGATTCTAAAAGGGCGATCGCCCGATCGTAATCCCGCGCTTTCAAAGCAGCTAACCCAGCCTCTAGAGACTCTTTCAAAGATGAACCCGATTGATTTGAATTAGGTGGAGATACCATTACAGTGCTGGCGATCGCGTCCTTTCTAAGATAGCTTGGGTGGTCGATCGATAGCTGTTCTAACACAGCTCTATTTCTCTGTCACCAGTTGTTGCAGTTTCTTCGGCGGTTGAAACCGCTCAATATTCAAACTTTCGGCCATTCCCAGCGGACGATCGTTGCGATCGGGCAGAAGTTTAAACCCCTCCCTCAAAGTTAAAGTCTTCGCTATGAAGACTGAAGATTTATGCTAAATCCGGGTTAAATACTTCCTTTATCTCTTAGTCCGCGAAGGCGGACTTTGTTTGACAAGAAGCGATTTCAATCGCCGATTCAATCTAATTTTTGCTTATAATTAAATTAACACCTCACCCGCACACTTATGCCAATTGACGACGAAGATTTTGAAAGCGAATCAATCGGGGACGATCGCAAACTGCAACTCTTCACCGACAGACACGAATTTACCCGCCGATTTGCCTTTTATTTAAACGAAGACCCGCCTCCGGAACAAATTTTGTATTTTTTCGGCGATGGAGGCAACGGCAAGTCATTGCTGCTAAAACACTTGCAGTATAACTGCTGCAAAAGATTTTCGCCGCAGGTTTGGCAACAATTGCGCGCACTCCCAGAATCAAAAGCCGCCGAATTTGCTAATTTCGTCCGCCACGCTGAACCTAAAACCTATACTCCCATACCCGCAGTCAGGCACGATTTCGGATTGATACCGATTAAAGAAGATAAACCGCAAGATAGATTTTACGGCTTGCTGATGTTGCGGCGCAATCTGGCAGAAGCAGCAAAGAGATATAAATTTAAGTTTCCCAATTATGATTTTGCTTGCTTTTGGTATTTGCTGAATAAAGGCGAGTCAAACGCAACTCTCGAACAACTTTTCCCCGATGATGTCATAGAATTGTTGACACCTGCGATTGAAGCTTTAGCGCAATTTCCCGTGGTAGCCCAAGCTGTGGCGGTGCTGAAAGGCATAGATAAATTGGGCGGGATTAAGCGGGCGATGAAATTAATTCAAACTCGCCTGGGTGTCAGCGACGCAAAGGCGGAGGAAATTCGCCGCCAAGATATTGATACTGAGTTAATCGACTGTTTGCCGAAATTGTTTGCTGGGGATTTGAATGCGGCAATGGCTGGTAGAAATAAACCCGATCGCCTCGTGATGCTGTTCGATACTCACGAGAAAATGTGGGATGAAAAACGCAATTCTCAAGGCGCAACTTTTTGGTATCAAGATGAGTGGTTTCGGCGGTTGTTGAGGGCATTGGATTACAAATTGGGGATTGTGGTTGCTGTGGCGGGGCGAGAGTGTCCTGTCACGCAATTGCGGTGGCCGAATGCGTCAAAGTTTCCGATTCCCGTAGATTATATAGATGCACAATTGGTGTGGCATTTGTCGCCGGATGATGCGATGGATTACTTGCACAAAGTGGAGATTGACAAAGCAGATTTGGCAGATGCTGTAATTAAATATGCCAGCGTCAATCCCGATGATAATTGTGAGAATTTGCAGGTACATCCGTTTTATTTAGGTTTGTGCGCGGATGTGGTGCTGGCAGAAAGAAGGCGGGGAATTGAGTTGCTGGCGTCGGATTTTTCGCGGATTCCGAAGTTGGAAAATAAGACGGCGGAGTTAACGGATCGGCTGCTTTTGTATGTGGATCGGGAAGTGCGATTGGCTGTGCATTCGCTGAGTGCTTGCCGCGCTTTTGATGAGGATTTGTATGTGAAATTGGGAGTGGGTTGTCACTTCCAGGCAAGTAGTGCAAATTTTGAGGTTTTGACGAGTTTTTCCTTTGTGTGGAAATCGGAAAAGCGGGGGGATAATTGGTATCGGATTCACGATTTATTGCGGCGCTTGGATGCCGATCGGGATCATCCGAAAACTCGCAGGGCGCATGAGGTTTTAGAGGGGCATTATCGGGAAGTGGGGGATGCGGCTGAAGCAATTTATCATGCTAATCGCTTGGATTGGGAGCGGGGTGTGAAGGAATGGGAAGAGGTGTTTGATGAAGCATTGCGGCTGAGTCGTTACGGGGAATGCGAGTCGCTGCTTGGAGTTAGAGATGAGTTGTGGATTAAAAGTGATTATTGGCTTGGTAGAGTTTCGCGCTCGGAGGGAGATTACTATGCTCGGTTGGCTCGATATGTAGAGGCAAGACAGGAACATTTAGAGGCAGTTGCAGCCTATAATTCTGCTTTACTTATTGCACCGGATGATATCGCTGCTCTCACCAACAAAGGGAATGCGCTGCAAAGTCTGGGTGAATTGCAAGCACAGCTAAGTGAATTTGAGACGGCAAAACAGTCTTATTTTGAGGCGAGCGCTGCCTGTAATTCTGCTTTACTTATTGCACCGGATTATATTTGTGCTCTCAACAACAAAGGGATTGCGCTACTACGTCTGGGTAATTTGCAAGCAATTTTGAGTGAATTTGAGCCGGCAAAACAGTCTTACTTTGAGGCGATCGCTGCCTGTAATTCTGCTTTACTTATTGCACCAGATTATACCAATGCTCTCAACAGCAAAGGGATTGCGCTACTACGTCTGGGTGAATTACAAGCAAAGCTAAGTGAATTTGAGGCGGCAAAACAGTCTTACTTTGAAGCGATCGCAGCCTATAATTCTGCTTTACTTATTGCACCGGATTATATCGATGTTCTCAACAACAAAGGGAATGCGCTGCGAAGTCTGGGTGAATTGCAAGCACAGCTAAGTGAATTTGAGATGGCAAAACAGTCTTACTTTGAAGCGATCGCAGCCTATAATTCTGCTTTACTTATTGCACCGGATTATATCAATGCTCTCAACAACAAAGGGAATGCGCTGCGAAGTCTGGGTGAATTGCAAGCACAGCTAAGTGAATTTGAGATGGCAAAAC
>NZ_JAUBQH010000080.1:0-1707 GCF_036701145.1 Microcoleus sp. Pol17C6 | reverse complement strand
AGTCTTACTTTGAGGCGAGCGCTGCCTGTAATTCTGCTTTACTTATTGCACCGGATTATATCTGTGCTCTCAACAAGAAAGGGAATGGGCTGTTAAGTCTGGGTGAATTGCAAGCACAGCTAAGTGAATTTGAGGCGGCAAAACAGTCTTACTCAGATGCGATCGCTGCTTACAATAGAGCTTTACTTATTGCACCGGATGACATCATTGTCCTCAACAACAAAGGTATTGCACTGAGAATACTGGGTGATTTACAAGCAACATTATCTGAGCAACAGGAAGCACTCAAGAATTGGCAAAAGGCACTGGAAATGTTTAATCGATCTTTAGCCATTGCTCCTAACAACGATCTGGTTCGCAATAGCCGCGACGCGCTGCAACAACTTCTCGATAATTTGGGTAAGGATAGTCTCAGCATTTAGCTCAATCGCAAGGAGTAAAGACGCGGCATTAAGGAGGAGGAGGTGTCCAGTTAACTTAAACCGAAAGGCTGCCAGGGAATGAATTCCACGGGACTTTTGCTTTGAGGCAGGGGTTTCAACCCCTGCCGGACTCAGGGCTGAGCGTTAAAGGCCCGCCCTCGAATTTAGCTACTTAACCTTGGAGCTTACCGCCCAGATTTTCTCGGCGATGTACCATCAGCCGCTCGCTTCCGACGGATCAGCACGCTCATCACCTGCTTCGGATTAGCGGCACGCTGTACGGGACTCCAATCGCCCACTTCTGCAAATCCCAGCCGGTACAAAGTGAGTATGGTTTCCCGGACACCCTTGGGCGAACCGACAACCGTTAACAGCACCACTTCCTGTTCGCATACTGCTGCTGAGTCGTCATTTGGGCATTGGGATTTGTTGTCGTCAGGCACGAATTCCTGGGACATAATATGTTCTCCTGGTTTTGGGTTTTCTAGAAAAACCCAAAAACCCAGCCGCCCCGCATTTCAACACATAGCAGGGCGGCTACAGAGGATGTTAAGATACTCCGTTAGCCTCCAGACTGCTTGTACCAGTTTGGCGGTTAGCTGTCCATTGCTGTTAGCGCAGCTTTGGGCAGTGCAACTAGATTTTTGGGCGACGCGGGCTGCCTCCTCTACAAGCAAGCAACCTCTCACTTCAAAGCGTAGCCGCAGAGGGGGCCAGCCGTCAACCGATTTTAGATTTTAGATTTAGGATCTTAGATTTTGGATTTACTCGTTACCAGCGTCAGCGGCTGGAAACCAGTTAGTTGGGCCGAAATGCTAAATTAAAAGTAATGTTGCTTTAGTAAAACCATGTCCAAACGACTCACCATTGCCCAAGCACAGCAGCAGCTTCCAAACCTACCGCAAGAACTTATCAATGAGCCTATCATCATCACTCAAGATGGCGTTCCCGTTATGGCTGCAATCAGCTACACGCATTTGACTGAACTGTTAGAAACCTTAGATATTCTCACCGATACATAATTCGTTACCAAATTGCGCCAAAGCATCACCCAAGCCCGCCAAGGCGAAACTATTTCCTGGGAAAATGCCAAAGCAAAATTGGGACTATGAATCACGAAGATTCAGGACACGGCGCCCTGTCTATTTGTATCAACTTAAGCTGCGAACGTACTCATAGACTGCTGCTTTTCTCCGAGGCCAGATCCCCTGACAGGTGTAGGTTTTTTACGACCGGGTAGTATAAAGTCAATTAAACCAGGCGAAAATAAGGGTGATTCAACGAA
>NZ_JAUBQH010000079.1:0-26204 GCF_036701145.1 Microcoleus sp. Pol17C6 | reverse complement strand
GGAGTCTGGGCCGTGTCTCAGTCCCAGTGTGGCTGATCGTCCTCTCAGACCAGCTACCGATCGTCGCCTTGGTGGGCTTTTACTCCGCCAACTAGCTAATCGGACGCGAGCTCATCTTCAGGCTATAAATATTTTCCCTTTCGGTACATCGGGGCTTAGCAGTCGTTTCCAACTGTTGTCTCCGTCCTGAAGGCAGATTCTCACGCGTTACTCACCCGTCCGCCACTAAGTATTTCTACTCCGTTCGACTTGCATGTGTTAAGCAGACCGCCAGCGTTCATCCTGAGCCAGGATCAAACTCTCCGTGTTGTTGAGTTCTTTTAAGGCTCGTCAAGTTCTTTCCACTCAGCTCTGAAGCTGGTTTTTTTCCCTTGACTTTTTTCTCGTTGTTTGTGATATTGAGTATTAGCTTTCGCCTTGACTCTCTATCTTAATTTTTTTGACGAGGTTAATAGTGCTTTAAGCTTTCAAACTATTCTTTTTTCTAGGTTCAGCGCCTTGGGGGGCATCGCTTCAAGCTGCCCTTTTTTCGACGTTTATCAACTATAGCGTTCTTACTCTGGTGGTGTTAGTAGAGGGAACCGAATCTTTTTGTAGTAATTTCTCTACTTGCCTATTTCTACTAGCTGCAATAGGGGATTGAGTTCAAGCGGATAGAGCGGTCAATCTAATTTAGCAATGAAGACTGTGTGGAGGCGACATCGAGGAAAGGTTTGGAATCGCCGAATCTTCGGGCCGCTTCGTTGCAGGTGCAGCTTCGTTTAAGTTTTTTAAGAAGTTTGGTATTTGGCATGGATGTGGCTGATTCTGTTGTCAAAGTCCCTATCTGACTCCTTGCCTGAAGAAATTCTCGACTGGGGACGAGCAATTTTAGATTTTAGATTTTGGATTTTAGATTTTAGATTTTAGATTGACAGTCGCGCATCAAGAGCATCGAATGACGATCGCTTTCTTTCCCAAGGCAGAAGCCCTCACCCTTGGATTTGTTGTTACAATTCTCGTAGCGAAGCGGGGCGTAAGCCATCGTGTGGAGCAGGTGCATCTACAAAACCGGCTCAAAGGAGAATTGACAGACAATGTGGCTTAAATTTGGTGTTGCTCTCAGTGGCGAACTGACGGGCATTGATGAAGTTGCGCGCGGAAAAACGAATCTCGCTTGTCTCTACTGCGGAGGCTCCCTCACAGCGAAAAAGGGGTCAGTGAAAGAGTACCACTTCGCGCACACCGAGGAAACTTGCAAGCCCGTGTCACAGCGGATTAAAGCCAAAGCGTTTCCCTCGCTGCCGCTCTACGAGCATTTCAACATCGAACTCAAGGGTGAGGAACTGTGCGATTCGTTGAAACGTGAATCACGGTAATCAGTCCGTACATAACGTTTCCAGCCACAAGGCTGAACTCTCGGTCTGATAAGGGTGTAAGTCCCTTCTACCAGACTCAGGTATGACTCCTTATCTGCCCACACCGACCAAGCTCGATTCTTGGAGAGTGAAGCTGGGAACAGGACGCAATCAGACATCTTGTGTGGGGTGACACTGGCGTTAATGGGGAGTTCCAACGGTGAAACAGAGCCTAGAAAAGTAACTTACACCCAAGCGGGACACAGACCATTAATCCCGACTTTACTGGAGTTCATTCCCGCCGAATTTTAGTTCCAATATCGGCAAGAGTCCAGGGAATCCAGAAGTTAAATTGGCTCCACCTAAAGGAACAATCAATCTAACCGAGGGAACGAAGAAAAACGAACTGAGGGTCAAGGGGAAGTCGAACTCTTTCGTAGGCTAGACGAGCAGCGGAATTCCCTTAGTTCGGGTAGGACAGACCGTAATTGGTCTGAGGTGTTCAGAGAACATAAGTTGGAGCAGAGTATGATTAGACACGGCAGCAATGTTAGTGAATCTTGGAAAACGTTACCTTGGAAGAAATTCCGAAGGGACTTATTCCGCCTACAAAAACGAGTGTTTAAAGCGATTCAGGTTGGAGACAAGCAGAAAGCGAAGTCCCTTCAAAAGCTAATTCTGAAATCTCGGGCTGCAAGAATGTTGGCGATACGTCAAGTAACTCAACTAAACGCTGGCAAAAAGACTGCGGGAATAGATGGGAAAGCCTCACTCACATTTGAGGAAAGGTTTGCCCTGAGTGAAGAACTCAGAGCCAAAAGTAACAACTGGAAACATCAGAAGTTACGTTCAATACCAATCCCTAAAAAGGATGGGAGTACCCGCCTCCTTAAGATACCAACTATCGCCGATAGAGCGTGGCAATGCCTCGCAAAATACGCGCTAGAGCCAGCACACGAAGCAACCTTTCACGCTCGCAGTTATGGATTCAGAACAGGGAGGTCAGCGCAGGACGCCCAGAAATTCCTCTTTCTAAATCTAAACTCAAAAGCCCACGGAATAGAAAAACGAGTTATCGAACTCGATATCGAAAAATGCTTCGACAGGATAAGCACGCGCGAGCATAATGGAACGACTCATCGCCCCAAAAGGCATTAAGACCGGAATATTCCGCTGTCTAAAATCAGGAGTCAATCCAGAATTTCCTGAACAAGGAACCCCACAAGGGGGCGTGGTAAGTCCACTACTAGCCAATATTGCTCTCAATGGGATTGAGGAAATACATCAATCAGTCCGTTACGCGGACGATATGGTAATAATTCTGAAACCTAAAGATGATGCGGAGGCGATACTTGATAAAGTCAGCGAATTTCTGGCAGAACGAGGGATGAAGGTTAGTGAAAAGAAAACCAAGCTAACGGCTACGACAGATGGATTTGACTTCCTCGGTTGGCATTTCAAAGTGCTTTCGCAACGGGAAATTTAGATGCGTTCCATCAGCGGACAATTTTAAAGCATTCCGTCAGAAGGTAAAACACATCGTTAACAACTCGAATTATGGTGCTACGGTCAAAGCTGAGAAATTAGCCCCTGTAGTTAGAGGCTGGAGAAATTACCATCGCTACTGTAAGTTGGAAGGGTCACGGTTATCACTGTGGTTTATCCAAAATAGAGCCTTCAAGGTATTCAATAAGGAATCGAAACAATCTCGCGATACCAGCAAAAAACTGCTGGATAAAGCATTTCCGACGGTTCCGTACTCCGAAAACAAATTTGTCAATGTCAAAGGAGAGAAATCACCCTACGACGGAGATATAGCCTACTGGAGTGAGCGTAACAGCAAGCTCTATAACGGCGAAACCTCTAAAGCTGTAAAACGGCAAAACCATAAATGTGGAAAATGTGGCTTAAAAATGCTAGGCGATGAAAAGGTACATCTGCATCATGTAGATGGTTGCCATAGTAATTGGAAAATAAACAATCTTCTAGCGGTTCACGAAAGCTGCCACGATTATATCCACATGAGCAAAGGCGAAAGCCAAGAACATCGGGAGCCGGATGCGGTGAAAATCGCACGTCCGGATCGTGCGGTTCGTTTCTATGAAACTAGCCTGTATGGGTTAGGGGATTAGAGCCTTTACGCCGCCTTGGGTGCAAGCCCTAAAAGATAGTAAAGGTAACTTCAGTTGAGTGTGAGTGCGTCAAACTCAAATTTGACAAGTCTTACCCGCTAGGAATGGCGTGATGCCAAAACTGCCCACATGGATAGAGAACAAACTCTAAAAATGAAGCTGGGGACAGAACGAGAATAACAAACCTGAGATGGGAGCAACTCGTATAGGTAAGTAGTCAAGGTTAAACATTAGTTGAACTCTCGGAAAAAGCGTCTGAGCGTGAACGACCGAAATCAAGGTCGAACAACGACACAACATAACACTTCAAGTGTGAAAATACCCGCATTATTTTGAACTGGATAAATGCAATTCTGGGAAATCGTGGGCGAAATGAGAGAACATAAAACTACAAAATAACTCAACAGAGGAACGAATAAAACTGCTCTTTCAACCTTCAATTTTAGAAGATTAACTTTTCAAATTGTGGACTCCTTAAATAAGGGTTAGCGGGTAGAGTTGGTAAGATGTACTCAAAAATTCAAGAAATAAGGACTCTTGGAAAACTGGGTACGGTTTACATAGAAAATGTTCATTCAGGCGTAGAGAATGTTATGGCAACGGAGTTAAATCCAGTTGATAAATGGAAATCAATTCCTTGGCGCAAGCTGCGGAAAATTGTGTTTCGCCTACAAGTGAGAATATTCAAGGCTCAGAAGAACGGTAACGTGTTCCTAGTGCGTAAGCTTCAGAAACTTTTATTAAGCTCCAGAGCAGCGAAATTGCTTGCTGTTCGGCAAGTGACACAGTTAAATACTGGACGGAAAACCGCAGGGGTGGATGGAAAGAAAGCCCTCGAACCCTCACAAAGACTGGCACTATTTGAAGTGTTAGTTAAGAACTGGAAGCAATGGAAACATCAGCCCCTAAAGCGAGTGTACATCCCCAAAGTAGACGGAACTAAAAGAGGACTAGGAATCCCGACCATTAGCGACAGAGCATATCAATGTCTCATCAAATATGCCTTGGAACCAGTAGCAGAAGCTACGTTCAACGCTCATTCTTATGGGTTTAGACCTAGCAGAAGCTGCCATGATATTCAGAGACAATTATTCAATAATCTAAACTCTAGCAGTAATGGGTTAGAAAAAAGAATTTTGGAATTGGATATTGAAAAATGTTTCGACAAGATTGACCACAAATTCTTAATGCAATCAGTCCAACTACCAAAGGCAGCAAAACCAGGGATATTTCGGGCAATAAAAGCTGGAGTCAGAGGAGAATTTCCTTCATCAGAATCCGGTACGCCCCAAGGTGGAGTTTTCAGCCCATTACTAGCAAATATAGTCCTTCACGGATTAGAGAATGTTGGTCATGAGGTCAGATTAAAAATCAGAAATGGTGGCAGATATATAGACACTATTACTGGATTTCGTTATGCGGATGACGTTGTGTTTATTCTGAAACCAGAAGACGACCCTGAACCCCTCCGAGGACACATTGATAAATTCTTGGAAACAAGAGGATTAAAAGTTAAAGAAGCCAAAACCAAAGTCGTACATAGTACAGATGGTTTCGACTTCCTTGGGTGGAACTTCTCAGTTAAACCCAATGGTAAATTCATTTCAACACCAAGTCAAAAAGCTACAATTAGCATTAAGGCAAAAGTTAAATAAGTGATAAAAGATAGTCGTTTCACTCTCGAACATCGAATCAACAAGTGTGGTTCGGTGGTAAGAGGGTGGAGAAATTACCATAGATTCTGCGATCTGAGTCAACACAACCTGTGGTCACTGCGCTATTGGTTATGGAAATTCATTCGGAAACAAGGAAGATACAACCGTTATCAAACCAATAAGGTTATAAAAAGAGCAATTCCTGCGGTTAGTTGGTCAGCCTGCAAGTTTGTCATTGTCAAGGGAGATAAATCACCCTATGATGGCGATTTTGTTTACTGGTCAAAACGAGAGAATGCTCACTACGATGGGATAACGGCACGACTTCTCAAGAAACAGAATCACAAATGTACAGAATGTAATCTATCGTTCATGTCAGGTGATATTGCAGAATTACACCATATCGACGGCAACCATGACAATTGGAAACCTATAAATTTGGAAGTTCTACATCGTGAATGTCACCAGCATCAGACCGTTCACGGTCAGGTGAGAGTCCGAACAGCGGGTTAAACCCGACTTATTAGGTGTCAGACTAGGAGCCGGATGCAGTGAAAGCTGCACGTCCGCGTTCTGAAGGAGAGGTGTCCCGTGGTAACACAGGCATCGACTCTAATTTAGGGGAGGGGAGAGCGGTGACGCTCAAACCTTACCCGACTATCCCCCCTCGACTCAATCCGTTTCCCGATGTCAAGCTTATTCTGACTGATTTGTATGAGATGGAACCCAAAGTGCTGAGCGAGATTGAGGTGGACGTACTCAATTGCGAGCAATCAGATTTTGCTGCCAATCAATCAACCTAGGCGAACGCACGGGCTTTGCAAACCTGTCCCGTTAATTGAGTTAAGGGATTGTTCCGGCTGCTCGTCCTACCAAATCAACAAAATCTGTCATTGTTCGCTCGAAGCGAGCGACATTCTCAAAGCGTGATTTTTGCGTTGTGTTTAAGGCGAGCGGGGCATAATGTAGGGTTAGACCCCTCGCTGTACCCCGATCGCTTTGAAGAAGATTTAGAGCCAAAAAAAGAGAGTGGATTGCGACGCGGAGCCCAGCACCAAATCCATAGCTGGGCAGAACAAGAGGCGCAGCGTGACACGCCCGTAGTTGTGGTATCTGGGTTAGAAAGCGTTTAATCACCGCATTGGGCAACCGACGTTCGTATTTTGTGTTTCCGTTCGTCAAGGTTGTGCTACGGGATTTGTATGGGATGGAGCCAAAAGTTTTGAGTAAGGCAGTTTCGCGGGGAAAATTAAGTATTATCAATACGAGAGCGTGCTTGCTACAAATCATCCGCACCGCACCCAATCAAGGCATAGATTGCGCCGTTTGACAAAAGCGGCTCGCATTACTTGGAGGCTCGCGCCGCCTTGATAAGTAGCCCAACAAAGGTTGTTGCAAGCAGCCACTACCTTCACAGTAGGTCAAACGATCAATTTTGTCGTTTCAATTCTACCTAGATAATCAGGACAACAAATTCAATGGCAAAAAAAGCAAAAAAGCTCTGGCTTTCTTCTTCTCCAAAACAGTCTAAACCTACAGTGCCTGATACTGAGAAACAATTAATCGAACAAAAATGTAATGAGTTAATTCAAACAGAATTTAAGCCCAAATATATCGACTCTCCACCCACAGACCATGATTTCAACTATCGAACGGATATCTTTGGCAAGTGGTATCGCAACTATTTTTACTTCTGCTCAACTTATAATTGTCCGAGTCCGAGGGCGATTTCCCCGTCTTTTGAGTCTCGCTCCGCCCGCCTAGAATATGTTGGGCCAGATTGTTTTAATGCGGCCTACATGAGACATACGGGGCAATGGTGGGAAATTCTGCATGGTTTGTCTTTAGAAGAATGTTTATCCGAAATTAGAAACAATCCCCTGTTACATCCTTAATCGTTGCTCTAATTGGCAATCGTTCTTTTAATTATCGAATTGGCTCTCCTGACGGAGTATTTTGTGTTTCCCAAGGTCAAGCCAATTCTGAATGATTTGTACAGGATGGAACCCAAATTGCTGTCTGCTGTTGAGTTGGATGGAAAAGGCTCTTGGGAGAGAAAATGATGTGAGTTAAAATCGAGATGTCAACGAATTAGATAAGTGCCATCGCACTTACAAACATAATTGATTGCAATACAGTTACCAGTATTAATTCAGTAACAATCGCTAAAAAAGTTAGGTAATTATGAACCTTTTCACTCCTAAACCAAAAGTATACTCGTGTACAGACCCAATAATTTACTACATAAAGCACCCGTTCTGATTATACAATAGGCATATAATGTTCGCTAGAAAAAAGTCAAGCTAATCGCTCACTGAAAACGTGTTAATACTTTGTTGAAAGGTGGGCAGGCGCTCTTCAAATTCCTCAGCACTGGTAGAGAATACAACAATCCAGATATTGCTCCCCTGCTTAATGGTGTACATTATCTGTTTGACAGTTACACCCGAAATTGTGGCTTCTGTCACGATCTGACCTGCCTGATAGCGGTCAAGCGTCACCTGCTTCCGCTCCACTACGCGATATTCGCTGGGTAATTGTTTGGTAAGTACATCCAAGTATGTATCTGTTGTCACTGTAGCTCCAACTGGCTCTGCTGCAAGAGCGAGATTACTCAGAACACCTGATTTACTAACCTTCGAGTCAAAAGCCCAGATGACGAATGCGGATGGATTCTGCTTGAGATACTGAGCTATCTGCTGATAGTAGGGCCCCAAAGATTCCAGCTTCTGAACCACCACGTCCAGATATTGGCTGAGATCTCCGCCGCTATAACTCTCGGGTAACTGCAATTGTGCACCGCGTCCCTCAAATTTTTTCCAACCAGGGATGGTGGTTTGTGTGGCGGCAAACGGACTTGATGTTTGTTGAGAGGTTTGTGGCTGCTTGCAGCCTATGACTAGGCTTGGTAGCAACAGACAGAGTACCAGCAAAAAGTTTTTCTTATTCATGGAATTAAGGTTTATACTCCAACTTGGTATCACTCATGATTGTACGTCTGAACGCTACTGGGTATGAGATTTGATATATTGTTGGTACTTCGGCGAATGTAACTTTAAGACTTCTCTTTGTGATTAATTTCATCTAAATAACCAGCAGATTGATTTATCTTGTACTTGGACACAGGTCACGGTCAGTTGGCGGTTTATGGCGCGCTTGTAACTCTCTTCTTCAGAAATCCGCTGTAAGGTGGTGGGATGGCGGAAATATACCGCACCGCAGACACCATCTATGCTCGTGCTATCCTCGGCACAAGGTCTTTCTCCGCGCCCAAGAATCCCCACGTCATTTTTGTTTGCACGCCATCTTCCCAGCGCAAAGTCCTTCCTCCGCCTCCAGCCCAAGAAACCGACTCATAGATACAAGTTTGTTTAAGTTCTACCAGGTCTCGGCGACGCAACCAACAGGAAACAGATGCTCCCTCAATTCTGCCGGAGCGTGCAGGTATGACAACAATGCCCAGTGCTAGAATCGGTAGGAAAGCAGACAAAGTTTTCAAGTTTTTATTCACGGTTAATATATTCGGAAATAAGGGAAGTGTCAGGGTTAGCAAGTTCTATTGTCACCATAACCAATCTATTACCAAACTTGTTGCAGATCGCCACCAATACGCCAATTGTTGGAGAAACCGAACCAAACCAAACACCAAACCATGCCCCCAATCTCGAAGAGTGCGGTCGCTACACTTTATATGCACGCAAGCCCAGCTCCCATTGCACCGGCCTGCCTAACTAATTATTTCGCGTTTCCTTTCGGTCAAGGTCGTGCTGTGGGATTTGTACGAGATGACACCCAAAGTGCGAGCGTAATGTTGAGTTGGATGCGATGGGCGATCGGGATGGAAGATGATGTGAGTCAAAATTGAGAGAGCAGCGGGTTAGATAAATGCTCAGGAGGCGCCGCCACCGCTCCCAAGTACAACCATTGACTCTTACGCAGTTTAGAGAAGCGCTTTGGTTTCTTACTACATGGTTGAACAGCGACACATAACCTCTTAGGCGATCGCGCTTTTAAGAGTGGGATTAGGCGAGATCCCTCATAGAGCGATGGCTATGGGAAAGCAGCGATTGCCCGCAAAAGTCCTTACGGTGCTGTACATCACCCGCACTTCGTTTTTGGTACGGTTGGCAACCCCGGCGATACTTCCCCCGACGCTCACACGCCAGCAGAGTTCGCTCGGCAAGGTCATCATGGCGTTGCCACAGCATTTTCGGTTTCTAGGAATAGATTTGTACGGTTTTCTTTACTGCCGATTCCTCTGAGTGTTTCGCAATAATTCGGGCAAATACGACTAACAAAGTGTGGTTCTCCTGACTGTTCCTCCCATTTATAAAACGGCATCATAATAACTGTAAGCAATGAGCTTCAACCCAAACAAACTTATAAAGCATTACCAATCTTTGAGGTGACAGATTATGTTGATGCGTTACTGGCAACCATTCACAGAAATTGAAACCATCCGCGAGCAACTCGATAAAGTATTTGACCAACGGACAGCAACGAGAGATAACTCAGAAGCCGCTTGGATGCCAGCTCTGGAATTGGCTGATGCTGGGGACAATTTCGTATTAAAAGCGCAACTGCCTGGAATTGACCCCAAAGACATTGACGTTCAAGTCACCCGCGAAGCAATTTCTATTTCTGGCGAACGCCGCTACGAAAACACAGAAGAAAAACCCCGCTACGTCCGCTCAGAATTCCGCTACGGCAAATTCCACCGGACGCTTCCCTTGCCCGCACCAATTCAAAACGACTCTGTGCAAGCTGAATACAAAGATGGCATTCTAACGCTAACTCTGCCCAAAGTAACTGAAGCTCGCAATAAAGTCGTCAAGATTAACTTAGCCGAAATTGCTGGAGCTTCAACAAATCCCGCTTTGGAACAGGCTAACCAATAACGATGGGGTAAGCGTGTTTAGTGGTGAACTCAGTACGCAGAAAGCTGTGCTTAATTGAGTGAGGCAAATTTTCCTTTCATTGAGCCTGATTGGATTTACTTAGCAACAACGAAACTGGAAAAGCTGATACCGGGAGCGATCATTGCTCTCGGTATTCTTTATTTGGGAAAGCCGAGCGAAAAGTTAGCTACAAATGCCGTGAACTGACGCTGATTCCAGTTAGTCTGTCAAAATATTTCACGCTTGTCGGCACCAATTTCATTGAGTCTGCTCTCGCGGAGAGAGCATTGGCGATCGCCGGACATCACCGACTCATATGAGCTAAAGTAGCACAGGTAGACAGACCCTGCCAGCTCAAGCGCGATAGTTAAAGCGTCTCAACCAGGTGATACATCAATTCGGAAAGCAGTCGCCCGATTTGATGTGAGTAAAACGTCTGTCCAACAACTGATAATTTTCTACTTTCCCAATTCCTCAATAGATAATTAGCCGATGAATATCCATAGCCTCTTGAGCCAAACCGAACTCCAACGGGTGAGTGATGGAGCCGTTTTACCCATCTTGAGCGGTTGCGAATCCTCTATGAGGCAATTGGTGGTGCTTTTGCCACAATTGGGAGATTTCGACAGCCTTGAATATGCTTGGTGGTTGCGGCGGGACGCTCAACGGCTTGAAGCAGAAGGGATAGCAATCCGAGCTGTGGGAATTGGCTCACTCTCCTCGGGTCAGCGATTCTGTGGCTATACAGGATTTCCGACCGACTGTTTGTTTGTAGATCCGAGTGCCCAACTGCACCAAAAACTTGACCTGTATCCAGGTTTATCGTTAAAACTACCCGGTTTATCGGCTGCTATCAATGCTTACCTCAATCTATTGTTCATGTGTTCCGGAATTGGTAGCCCTGGCACTCTGGCAGAAGTATGGAGAGGATATCGAGGCGACGCAAGAGCACCTCAATTAATTGGTGATGATGAAATTATCCAGGCTTTTCCTCTTCCACCCCTCAAAGGCTCTACTTTCCGGTGGGCCGGTGGCAAAGGTTTCCAGCGTCCATTTGAATTGGCAACTTTGCGACTGCGGAATATGGGAGAAGTGCTGAGTAATTGGAAAACCTATGTTCCAAATGCTGCTTATCTCACTCAACGAGGCGCAACTTTCTTGTTTAATGCTCAGGGAGATTTAATTTACGAGCATCGAGATCGCGCCATCCTTGGTTTCGCTGCTGATATGAGCAATCCCCTGGCATTTCTATCAGAAATCGTGGCTGATGGAGACTCATTAGGGCAGGGCGATATGCACTAATTACCGCCCTTATGGCGTGGGGCTGGCAGGAGGTAAGAGCGGTCGATAGCGAATGGGCATGGGCTTACGGATAGGGGGATTCATGCGACTGTACTCAATCCCATCATTGCTGCTGGCAATTTCTTGCTTACCATATTCATCCTGTTCCAGCAGCTCCCAACTCTGCACCTCTCCTTTCCAATTAAACTCTACCCAACCATGTCGCCCCGGTTCTTCCCGCCCTTGTCCGTCAACTAGCAAATGCACAATGTAAAGTTGATTGGTGGGCTCACTACCACCAAGAAACCAGTTATCGTCAATCTCCGCCTTGACGTTAGCTTCATCCAATTGAATGCCAACTTGTGAAAACGTAGCCATCGCCATTTGCCTTAAAGTTGCCTGATCCATCCCTTTTGCCTCCTGATTGAGAGATGCCGTGAGCAGCCACTGAGGCTGTGAACTTCCTCACCCCTAACATTACTAAAAACCCAAACCAAAACCCCAACCCGCCCCGCCCTGCCCTTGCCTCCCCGAATGCGAGATTTTTTAGGCCTAGATGAGGCGGTATTCTGAGTAATGGCAACAAAATATCTCGCCATACTAGAGAGAGATGAGCGTTTACAATTATTATGCCTAAACCAAAGAGGTATCCCGATAATTGGTCTGAGATTGCGCTATCAATCAAGGAAAATGCGGGGTGGCGCTGCGCTAAGTGCCGCCAACAGTGCCTCAGACCCGGTAAACAAAGCGGTTTAACTAAATCCGAACGGTGTGCTTTGACTTTGGCGGTGCACCACCGCAATCGAATACCAGAGGACAACCGTCTCGAAAACTTAATCGCCCTGTGTACCGCGTGTCACCTTTCGTACCACAATAGGGGTCAGTCTAACGTATCTCCAGGGCAGTTATCTCTGTTCCCTGATGATGATATTGATTGGGATATCATCGATTCTTCTGGGGAATAGGGACGGGACAATTTATCGACTGTTAAGTTAAAGAATTTGTAGCTATTGCTTCTAGCAGAAACAAACCAACTTTCTTGTGCAGTCCCTGATTTTGCTGAGGACAACCAAGCTGAATCAAGCATTTAGGGCATCCGTCAGAGCATTCGCAAGTTAAGGCAAGAGACATGGCTTTAGCAGCAAATAACGGTAGCTGCTTCCCAATTTCTTCAGATGCTCCATTTCCCCCATCTGTGGTATCAAAAAGGTAAGCAACTATACCCGAATCATCTCGTTCTACTGTACAGTTCACATCGCGAGTAGATGAAAGCACGACGAGGGGAACTGCTAATTGAATTTGATGAGCCATACTGTGCAGGGCAACCATAACTGCATTGCCCCCAAACAAACCCTTTAACTCTTGAGGAATATCATTTCCATATTGAGTTCTTGCACTAGCTTTGTGGCGGTCAACTTCACCTGTAATTGCAGCAATCAGAGGCGGATTTACTTCGACTTTAACAACGGGAGCTTGGTACTGTATTTGATAGGGCGGATTGAACGAGACTGATTTAATAAGTGTATTCATTTCAATCGATTTCAAATTCCGACCACAAGACGTACATATTTTACCTTCAAGGGGCTGTTGGTGGTGGCGACATTTGACATTAGTGCAAGTTGGTCGGTATTCTATTTTACAAAGTTTGTAGCCCGTTACTTCTGATGTAATCTCGCCCCATCCCAAAGTTAACCTCAACCTTGCTTCTGGTAAGCTGGTAGGGATAATGCGGGGCTCTTCTAGGTTTTCTAAAAGTTTGATTTGCAGGTCTAAATCAGGTTCTGTAAACAAGCTGGGGTCTTCTTCAAAGGGTTGGAGGATTGCTTTGTTCTGGTCGATATCTAGGCTCTGACACCGATAAGTAACTAAACGGTTGCTTTCGTCAAAAGCCGTATAAATTGCACCGGGAAAGACTTCTCGATAGGCAATGTCGCGCGACATTTCTTCAAAGGATTCTCCCGTATTCTCATCAATTAATTCAACAGCATCTATAGCGTTGCCTCTAATATTGACTCGCCCATGAGGTTCTCCCCACCCTCGGAGCGTACTATTGGGAGATAGGAAGAGTCTATCTTGATCCAGCAGTTCCTCCGCAACGGCACCTCCCACAGCATCAAATCGGCTTTCTACTTCAACAGCAGGCAAACCGCTTTCGACGCAGCAACATTCAATGTGTTTGCTCACAATGGTGGGATAATTGGGATTAAATGCGGCGCTTTCTACTTCTCCTGATAGCAATTGGTTGGGATGCTTACCGTAATAGTAGTCTAAGGAACTTTGGGCAACTGGCAAAAAGATTACTAATCCCGGATTGATTCTCCCGGCACGTCCCAGGCGTTGACGAAAGGACATAATAGAACCGGGATATCCCTTCACCAAACAGCAATCCAATTCCGGTAAATCCAAACCCGCTTCTAGTGCTGATGTGGAAATAATTACTTTAAGTTTTCCTCTTTGCAGTTGGTTGATAATGTTTTGGCGGCGCTCGCTTTTCAACGAGCCGTAAAAAGCCGTTACTTTTTGTGCTAAATAACTATTTCCGTGTCGCGTACTTTCTTTTTGAATTAAATCAACCAGCTTCTTAACGGCTCCTCTACTATTGCAAAACACAATTCCGCTTAAGTCTTGTTGCAGCCAAGATAATACAATCTTGCAAGCATCGGAATTCGCCGTGTCGCTAGGAGCCAAACACAAAACAGTCCTTCCAGCACTCCCCGCTCCGCTACCTTCAATTAAATGCAATTGGTCGGGTTGAGACATTCTACCGCTAAATCTCATTGCCATGTCTCGGGGGTTGCCAATTGTAGCCGAAGAACAAATAAATTGGAGCTGGCTGCTGTTGCCTCCCACACTGTCTACAGCCCTACGCAAACGGCGCATTAGGTTAGTAAAATGAGCACCAAAAACGCCTGTATACGAGTGGCTTTCATCAATAACCACCCAACGCAATCGTCGCAGAAATTCTCGCCAGGGTTCCCATTGTGAGACGCGCGGAATCTTGGATAATTGATAGTGCAGCAAATCGGGACTGACCGCTAAAATATTGGGGAGATGAGGCACAAAGAGTTTCAAACGTTCGGTGTAGGGAGTATCGCCTGTCATTTGTCCAACTTTTACCCGCTGTTCTTGAGGAAAGGTTTCGACAATGCGCTGGAGTTTGCGAAACTGATCGAAAGCTAGAGCTTTTAGCGGAAAAATATAGAGCGCAGAAGTTTGGGGATTCTTCAGACAATCTTCGAGAATTGCGAGGTTGTAACACAGGGTTTTCCCCGATGCTGTGGGAGTAACAATGCTCAAATCGCAGCCCTGACGCAGGCAATTTAAGGCTTCAATTTGATGCGAATAGAGTTGGTGAATTCCCAATTCCCGAAGAGCATTTTGTAAAGCCCAGGGCAAGTCTTTGGGAATGGCGTACAAGGAACCAGAGGCGGGAGGGGTAATGCGAACAGCGCTAAGATGTGAAGCTAACTCAAGCGCGACCGCTCTAAATTTGGGTTGAGGAATAGCGGCAATTTCTGCTGCACTTACCTTACAAAAGCTAGCAGATTCTACTTCACCTGCACCCTTTTCTTCAGCTTCGGATGAGGATTCTGGTGTTTTAGATGCCTCCCCAGGGGCGATTTCACCCCTTTCAACAGCTTGCTGCCAATTTTTGTATTGAACGGGAATCGAGTATCCGGGAAACTTGACTATAAGAGTGTTGCCCACCCAAGAAATAACCGTGCCTTGTCCGTACTTGGGAGAACAGAGCTGTTGTCCGGGGTCTAGCCACTCAGGATGCTTTCGTTCGCTGTTGGGAGTTACAGCGCGGATAAGAGCAGCATAGTCAGTGGGCTCGGGGTTTGTCATGGTTTTGGGGATAACTCCAATTGCCTCATCATAAGCTTCTTCTTCCAGACTGTTAGCATTCTCTCCCGAAGAACACGGCGTCATTGACTTTTGGATTTACGCTTACTCTCAGGAATCGGCACTGGACAATTGATTTGATCCGAATCCGCTGCTATGCGTTTAATTAGCTCGCATAGCAGCGATGCAATCTCCCAGCGCTCGGTGGTTTCCATCAGGCAAAGGAAAATATTTATAATCTTTATAATAATTGCTCCAATCTCCCCTCCACTGTGCTGCCCATTCCATAAGGCATTCGGAGCGTTCTTTTAAATTGAGAATTGGCAAACCGTGCAAATTGCAGCAGTAATTTAAAATTTTGATATCAAAGGCAGGATTATAGATAACACTCGCTTATCTTTCATAACTTCCACAACAGAAGGATAAATCTCTGGAAAGATGGGTGCATTCTTTACATCTTCATCCTTTATCTCGTGAATATCTGTTACTTCTGCGGGAATAGAAGTTGCAGGTCTGACAAGTGTATTGAGCAGCGCTTCTCCCAGCGAGTTAATAACTGCAATTCCCACAATCTCTGCATTATCGAAGCCAGTAGTTTCAGTATCCAAAATCAACCATTCATCAGGAGCAAGAAGCTGTTCTCTTGCCCACTTCACCGCTCTTACCCTATCTCTTTCGACAAAACTTACTTCTCGATACCACTCTTGATAATCCCGCTTAATTTGAGCTTTGAGGCGGTTGGCAGCTAGGTTTTCCAATTGCTTTTGGGTGGGTTTTCTTTTGGGACGGCAACATTCAGGATTGTTGATATCGTAGAGGAGCACGTCGTATTTTCGCGTTGAGATAACGCCTGAAGGTTTCAGAGGCGAGAGTCCCAATTCACCCAATTGCTTTTTAGTTTTCAGATGTTCTGGTGGCTCGTTGGATTCTCCCCACCAACTGTATTTGGTTAGTTCCATATTTGATAGCCAAATATCAAAACAATATATTCCAAATATAACTCGATTGGTAGCATTTAAAAACCCACAGAACAGCTCACAAAGCAAGTGAACTCAAAAGAAAAAAACCCCAGATTGGGGGAGGTGTCGCCCGCTGCAAAACTAAACGACAATCTAATCATTTTATCAAATAAGCGTCACGACCTGCGAATTGAAACAACTAATCCCGCTTCACCGTTACTCTTCGTTCGGCTGTATGTTTTTATAACTGCTTATAATACCATGGCATACAAAGGTTAGCCGTTCTTACCTGTTACCTTCAAAATCGCTCCTTTTTAGTTAACTTTTGAGATGCCCTATTTTGATTTTATTTCCAGAAATTAATAATAAGTTAAAAGTATTAACACACTGTAGGTTTTGGTTTAAAACTTTTGATTACTTTCAGGTTCGCGTCCTTAAAAAGATGAAGAGGCGTGTCTATTGACCGCCTCATAACATCTTTGAAGAATCACCTCGGCTTCAATCAGGGAAGTACATCAATCTAGGTGTTGGTCAATTAGGGCAATCAGTTGAGCGATGGTTTTCTGTTCTTCTAAGAGCAATTCCTTAAGCTGGCGCATCTGCTCTTGGTTTGGGGGACGGTGTACCAAATCATCAACGAAGTCAAGCAAAGGGGACTTTCTAAAAGGTCTGTCCAAGGCAGCTTCATCTCGCAAGCGCTGGGTTCGCTCCAGCTTGGAGCGCTGCAATCGGTTTTTAGCCTGACGGCGCGCGATAAGCCCGTCAAGTCTTTGACATACGTTCCCAGTCTTCTTCATCTCCATATATGTCTTTCACTTGTTGTTTCAACTCGGTTATCTGCTCGGTAAGACTTGCCACCCGATCTTCAATGGCATCTGTTTTATCTTCCTGGATTTCCAGAGAAATCTCCACAGATTCGACGTATTCCGTTAACTTTTGGATTGGATCTGGTTGGGGCGTATCACCGTTAGGCGTGTCACCGTTAGGCCCGTTGCCGTTGGTCATAGTCATGCCTCGCTGGTGTCTGATAGAAGAAACTGGCGAGCGCTTTTGATACAGATAAAACTGTCGCCAGCGTCGCCGAAGTAGTTGTTACTAAGTTGTTACCAAATTTGATGCCAATTAGTTAGTTGGATTCAATGGGATTCGCTTAGTAAGAATGCTCATAAATTCACCCTCACTTGGAGCTGGCATAAGCAAACTCCACTCGCTGATATGAGCGAACTGTAGCTTGTAAAGCCAGCGAATCGTGTATGTTACCCCGTAGCTCGATCCAAAAACCATTACCCTTACCCGTTCACAGCCATCAGATTGAGCTGGCAAACTGTTCAGACCAGGAATAATCGACGGTAAAGTATCGTCTGGACTAGGCACAAAATCCAGATTTTGCGAATAAACGAATTGTGGTCTGAAACTTGGTGTCGTTGGCAGCCCAATATCAAAGTTTGTTGTCATCATTTGAGCCTCCTACTCGTTCTAGGGGATTAGTCGCGTGGAAGATGTTCCAGATATTCTGCGTGGCGTGATTAGTTCTAGGTTGGACAAGTGGCGCATCAAAAAAAACTCAAGCCACTAACGTGACTAAAAAAGAATTTTTAGATGCCATCTTCTATCAACTCAAGAATTAATCGTTCCTCCCGTCGCCCGGTGTGGGTGCTGTCGGTGCGTTGGAGTCGCTCGCTATTCGCCAGCACAATGCGCTTGCTAGTTGGTTTTGTTCGGCACGATCAAGAACTCGCACTGTGGGAAACCAAAGCTGCAAGTGGGATAAGTCGCTGTTGACAGTGCCGGAGTACGCTTGAAACGGGTCGCTCTCCAAAGAAACCAAGGTTCGCAAAGCGTACAGTTCATCCAATTTGAGTCCATCCAATCGGTTGATTAAGGATTCGATTGAATATTTTCGGAGTGCTGTGTAGGTCGCCACGGCTTGTTCCTCCAGTTGCCACCAACTCATCATGTTGGCTCGTTCGGTGGCAGACAAAATCTCGTGTTTCCGAACGCAAATGTAAACTGGGTGTCCGTCTTCCTGTATCGGGTTGTCTTGGTCATCCAACAGGCGACCGGTGACGGTTTCAGGGCGAACGTCGGTCACTTCCATGCGTCCCAGTGTGGTGGTAACGCGGGGATTGGGTATTTCTACAAAGCTTGGTTGGGCGGGTTGCGATGGCTGCCCGTAATCTGCGAACATAAGGTTGCTCCTTGGTAGCTGGTGTTATCAGCGAATGGGAGAAGTCCTGGAAAAGTGTTTGCACCACTGCACCAGGGCGTCATTCCAACACTAAAACCTGCGTTACGGTCGGTCAAGGAGTTTACCTGATAGTGTCTGGTATTACTTTACGGTGAATTACTAATGGGATTGTTTGAGGCGCTCGGCAATGATGTTGGAGAGTTCGGGATTGCTGCCCGCTGCGTCAAGGATAGAACGAAGAGAATTGGCATAAGCGAGGGTTCGTTCGTACTGTTCGGGCATTTTCTCGAAATCAATGCCACTTCCCCATTTACTCGAAATAGTCTCTGTTTGCACGGCTAGGATACGACTCAACAAGCGAACACATTCCGCTCTATAGCCTCTGGTAGCTTCCATTTGGGCATCGGCATTGAACCACAGCCTACAAAACTCGCGTGCTTTCACAGGTTTTACAAATTTATCGATTGAACGTCGTTTTATTACAAACATAATTGTCCCTAGCTCACCTTACATCTTATGGTAAACTAGGGAGAAAGAATCGTTTGAATTTACATGATAATATCATGTAACAAATGGTTAAAACTCCCGAGCGGTTTGTGAACAAAGCTGAGGCTTAGCAAAACCACAGCGTTGGCATAACTCAGGAAGCCCGCGACAACAATCAGCAAGCGTTCGAGTAAAGGTCAAACACGAGAGATAAATATGATCGAATCAGTTAAAGCCGTTCGAGCTTCCGTGCAAATAGGTTCTCTCACAGTCGATGGGTTTATGCTGTCAGATGGCAGGCAGTTACCGAATGAGCCAGAGACAAGCGGCTGAATGTGTTGGAAAACCTGAGATTAACGCCCGACGGTTTTTGGATTCAAAAGCCATCAAATCTTTACGCTTGTCAAGGTTATGCGCCCGACAGCATCGAAATTGAACCAAACTCAGATCGACGGAGCTGTCAAAGTCGGTTCAATGCCCTTCCCCTAGAAGTTGTTACGGCTTACTGGCTTACTCAAGTCGGCGAAGGAAAAAAACAGGCATTGATCTTGCTTGGTGTGGGCGCTACTGACTGAAACCTCGGACCGGCGGTTTGATGAAGCTTTCGGCATTACTCGCACCGAGACTGGACGAAACAAGCTTCTGAGCCAACGAGTTCAAGAACTCGAACAGGATATTAGTGAAACGTTTTGGGTTGAGGATGAAGCCAGAGCTAAGCATGACTATTTTGAGCGCTTACGAACGGGAAAACGGCGCCGAGCGCTCCGACGACCAACAACCAACGGAAACCAAGCCCGCAGCAGTCGCTAAAGCAAAACGGGGCTTTGCCTATAAAAGGTGATTGGGTTTCCGTAGTTCGTGTCAACCAGTCATTTCGGCGATCTAAAGTGGGGGAAGCTTGTCACAAGACCTGCGACCCAGCAAGTGTTGGATTTGGGGCGATCTGAGCCTAATATTTTTTAGATCCTTCTCTCGCACAAGAAATAATTTTTTGCGCGAACGAGTAACGCCGAAAACTCGCTCGTCTACGATCTGGGGTGGGGGAAGCTTGTCACAAGACCTGCGACCCAGCAAGTGTTGGGTTTGGGGCGATCTGAGCCTAATATTTTATTTATGCCCTTCTCTCGCACAAGAAATAATTTTTTGCGCGAAGGAGTAACGCCGAAAACTCGCTCGTTTACCGTGTTTTTGTTGAGTTTTTTTATAAAGGGCAGTTGGCTTAGTGCTAATTTTATTATTTTACCTAAGAGGCTCTTATAATCTTAGGTGGATCTGAGGTGAATTTCAGGTACAACCCCAATTAATTTAAGCAACCCATTTCCTCTGTACTTGAGCGAATATGGCTTTCAGGGGTTAGGATCTGTTAGAATTTGTTCCATTGCCGCTCGGTTATGCGAGACAAATTGTATGCTCTATGCTTAAAATCAGGTACAAACCGGAGTTTGATTAGAACCAGAAATCCTGGGCAATTGCCATAAGTATGCCACATACTTCTCCCAATCTCGTTCTGGCTTTATTAATGAAGCCTTGAAACTCTAAATCAAGCACGTATAAAAACATTGTGAGTTATTAGCAGGGAACAAAAAAAATGAATCTAATTTGCACGTACACAACGAATAAGCCCTGGCAGCATAAAGCTTCCAGGCATTATTTCCACTTGCTTTAAGCCAAAAAAATCGCTGCACCTGATGAGAGGCACAGCAAAGAATTTAAAAAATATAGTAGCTCAATCATAACACAAACTGTTGACAGTTAGAAATAAACTGCAAACAGCAAATAGCTAGCCTCTCTTCTATATCGGGTGTAGCGGGTCAACCTTCTAGGAATACCCCGCTATGTCTACCTTTTTACCAATTTCAGACAATTTTAGTCAAGAGTTAGCGATTTTAGATAATTTTAGCCAGGATTGGCTAGAAAAACTTTGCTACGACGATGTTGTGGTTCGATCGGGCGTTGCCCCCGATCTCTACCCGATAAACTTCACCCCGACGACGAGCGACGGCCTGGAAGCTTACGAATTGCTGTATCGCGATCAAGACAAGTCAACCAACAGCGATAGTAGCGGTGGCAGCAGCCTAGAAGCGGCTCGAAATCTTGCCCGGTGTATCGGCGACGCAGGATATTTTTACAAAAATAAATTCTGGCTCCTTTCCGATCTTTGTGGAGCATCGGAGGATGCCAGAAACGGAAACATCAAGGCAAAAGGAATTTTTCGACCTGCGGGCCCTGCTGCTGCTGGCTGGATTGCTAACGGCCGCTTTCGACAACTAGCAGGTGCCCCGATCGCGCTAGATGAAAAAAACAAAGAGCGTCGCTATTTTCAGCCAACTGGAAAGTCCTTAGAGTTGTTCTTCCCCGCTGTTACGGTTCGAGTCTGGCAATTAGTAGCCGAAAAAGCTGGTTTACCCATGCCAGAATTCCCTGTGGTAGGAGTTGGCGGAAAAGCATTAGGTTTCTGGGAATGGGTCGAGAGTAGCGGTTGCCCGATCGTCATCACTGAAGGCGAGAAAAAAGCAGCTTCGTTGATTAGTCGCGGTTACGCGGCGATCGGCCTACCAGGAATCACAACCGGTTATCGAGTAACCGAGCGCGGCGAAACCATAACCAAAAAAGACGGGACGCAATACCAAAAAGCAATTGCCCACGAACTGCACGAAGCGCTCAAACCTTTTGATACGAAAGGACGTATCGTATTTTTTACCTTCGACTACCGCGAGGGGAATTGTTTTGAGACCCCAGAATTCAAAGCCGCCAGCACCACATCTCGACTTTTTGCTAACGTTACCTGCAAAATTGCCCTTCTACCCGGCCCTCACAAAGCGATCGATGATTTTGCTGTGGCAGGCGGTGATGTAGATGCACTTCTATCGGGAGCTAAAGACTACCAGAAGCTAAGGATAGAGGCCCAATGGCGACGCAATCGGCAATATACTCCCGATCACGCCATTAACTCGCGCTATTTTCACGCCTCCGCACCAGCATCCGGCACAATTACCGGCATTTTAAGTGGTTTAGCGACGGGCAAGACTCAATGGCTCAAAGATATCATTGCCAGCAATCCAGAAGGCAGAATCATCGTTTTAGGGAGTCGAAACGGTCTGCTGCTACAGACAGCCGAGAAATGTGGGTTTTACCATCTCAACGCCCACAACGGTTATCAGATGTTCAAAGACCCCAACGCCAGACTCTGCCTGTGCTTTGATTCTTTGCTCAAGCTTCCTCCTGAGATTTTTGAGGGGGCAACAATAATTCTTGACGAGGCAGAAAGCGTTCTCAGGCATTTATTGATGAGTTCCACCTTGAGGCGTGATCGGGAAGCTATCAAAGAGCGATTTAGTCAGGGGTGTCAGGATGCCGATCGAATTATCTTACTAGACGGGCATCTCACCGACTATACAGTCTCAATGGTCGCGAAAATTGCCGGGAACAAGCGGGTAATCAAGCATTTGAACGAATACAAGGAAAATTGCCCGAAAACCCGCGTTTTCGAGACTGAGAGCGGGAAACCAACAGCCGCCGAAAAACAGGCTTTTATCAACCTCATAGAAAACTCCGGTTGCCCCGCAATAGCAACTGATTTTTCTGTGCCGGAAGCTGAAGCCCTTGCCATTACTCTCACAGAGAGATTCGGAAAGGGCTTGCTTATTTGTTCAAAAAATTCGACAGACCCCGATCTGGTTGAATTCCAAACTGACCCAGATGCTTGGATTGAGAAAAATAATCCGGCCTGGATTATCTATACCCCAACTCTTGAAAACGGCATTGACATCAGCATTCTCGAATGGTGTACCGACGTGTTCGGTTTGTTCTGCGGGGTTTTGGGTGTAAATTCCTTGATTCAGATGCTGCGACGCGTAAGGCATCCGCTTAATCAAATTTCCATTCTCTGCCCTGGTTTTGGGCTTCAAAACTCCGATCGCGCTTCTTACTATGCCAATCAAATCAACCTTCAAATTCAATTAAATATTGACATTGAGAAGGGATTATTAGGTGCCGAAGAATATATGGAGGAGATCAAGGCCCAACTTGAGCACCAATACTCAGACCCACTTTTTAAAGCTTATTGCCACTTTGAAGCACAGGAGAATCTAGAGAAATCTGAGCTAAGAGAATTTCTCGTGCAAGCTTTAATGGCGGATGGGTACGAAGTCGCTCGCCCATCGATCGGGATTGACGAATCAGGGAGGCACATAGAAAACAAGATTCTCTGTAAGGAAAAAGAGGCACAGGAAATTTTCGAGGCTCCTGACATATCCCTAGAGGAAGCACAGGAAATATCCCGCAGCAACAAAGCAAGCTGGCCCGAAAGATGCCAAGCGGAAAAATGCCGACTTAAGACCCAATTACCGGGGGTTGAGGATACCGAACTTTGGAATTGGCAATTTGTACACCGGGTCAGGTTTGATGACCGATCGCTCCTAACGCAACTAGAGACAGCGTGGCTCTTCAATAATCCAGAAGAAGCCGAACTGTTGCAGCGAAGCAAATGGGAGACGGGAAAGCTGGAAAGTTCGCTGTCAGACCATAGCTCCCGCTGGCTCAAGCTTAAAACTCTTAGCAAGCTTAAGCTTAGGCAATTTTTAGACCCAGATCGCACTTGGTCTGAGGAATCTCCCGAAATCCAGGAGTTTTTGAGATGGGGAAAAAATAAGGATGTCTCAAAAATATTAGGGAATCCCGGGAAGAGCGGCATCAAATACGTTAACCGACTTTTGAGACTTATCGGCGTGTCGCTAATCAGTCGGCAAACCAGGGGGGAAGATAAACAACGACTTTACACTTACCATTACCAGCCTGAAGCCACAACAAAGCTAACGAAAAAGGGCCCCATCCGAATATGCTCCTTACCCGAAAATTGGCACGAACTTTATGTTCTGACAGCGGTCAGGATGAGCCAGAAAGTCGAAGCTAAAAAGGCTGCTGCAAAAACGACTGAAACTCCCGCCCCATATGCTTTAGATGCTGTCATAGATGGTTCTGATTTTATTAATACTCAAATAGAACCATCTATGACAAAAATCACCCCAGAAAATACGACGGCGGGCGAGGTGTCGGCAGAGACGGGGCCACCGACAAGTAAAGGTAGGCTGGGATGGGTTTTGCGTTGGGGGCGGGAATGGGTGCGGGCAAGATTCCTTGCCACCACAGACGGCGCTCAGTTGCGAATGCTGATAGAGCAAGTTGGCGGCTGGACTGAAACGCTGGCATGGCCGCATCAAATCCGCTGGGAGGACGCATCATGCTAGAACCTACCCAACAGTCCCGATCGCCCGCACAGCAAGATCCCGCCACCCACGCCGAGTGCTTTAGGCTTTATCCGCGCCGCCATTACCAGCAACGATCACACAACAGCCCACCAAATCGCAGGAGTAGTCAAGAAAGTCTGCGAATCGGGCCACGCCGATCACGCAAAAATCTGGGCCGCACTTACCGAATCAGAGTAAACCCAATACCGCGAGTTACTTGCCCCGCCGCCCATCCTCCAAGATTTTGCACGGATTCTAGAGGCTAGGGCGTCGGTTCAGTATTAGGAGTTGACAAAAAAAGGAATTTATGAAATTAGCCAGTGCATGAGTTCGACTCTATGCCTGGTGTAATTGGTCGAACCTTATCCATTCGAGCAATGACATGAAGATTATGAACAACAGCGACTCGCCGTAGATCGAAGAGATTTTTCCGCAGTCCAATATAGCGAGCACGGTTCCCCTGCCAATAGCCAATATGAGCCAGAGAGTGTTCAACTGTAGTACGTTTTCTTAAGTCTATTCTACCAATAGCAGTGGATTGACGTGCTCGCAACTCTTGCATTAAGGCTTCATCAGGATGAATTGATACAGTCCGTCCTCTTTTACTATTCGTGCAACCAGACCTCAGAGGACAAATTGCACATTCATTCTGAGGAAAATGAACAGTTTTCCCCGGTTCAAATGGGATACTTACCTGATTGGGACAGCTAATTAAATGCGTATCCCAGTCAAGGAAAAAAGAATTTTTATCAAACCGTCCAGAATTTTTGACCGGCCACGCCTTGCAAAATATCTGTAATTTATCATTCCGTTGTGTCACCCAATGACTAGATAAATAAGCCCGATCGATATGTAACTCAGATAGGTGAATGTTTTGAAATTTCAAGTCACGTTCTAGGTCAATTGTAGCAGCAGATTCTGGAGTATTGGCGCGTGTCAGCGCCACCGCGCAAACTACACCACTCTCTAAATCTTTAAGAACGTGGCGTTTATATCCATCTATTTTTTTAGAGCGGCTTTTACGCCCATGCCGCATATCTGGGTCTTCAATAGAAATGCGACGATCTTTGGCGACCCCTTTACTTAAACTGGGAACGCCTTGTGAGTCGAAAGTCACATTTTGGGATTCAATGACTCGGGCAACATCCAGAGTCTCTTGGACTACTTCAAATTCATCACAATCAGACTGGCTTTGCATCCATTCTTCCACTGAATTTAAGCTACTTAGGATAATTAAGAGTGCATTTTGACGCTCTACTGGATTATCCCAGTTTAAATCTAATGCCGTTTTTAAGCTGGAACTATTCAGGATGGGTGCACCTGCTTCCAGGGCAATTTCTGCTGGCTCCCGCCCCTGCACAGCAGCTATCATGCTCACTGCTTTCCGCAAAGCATGACCCAATAGATTATATGTATCTTCGACTTTCCCGGCTCCCCATAACGGGGAGGAATTATCGGCCGCTTTCAGTTGAGATGAGCCAAATCCACCTTTTTGTTTGGCAATTTCTACGGTGCGGTCAATTAAACGTTGGTCTAGTTCTTTTTTAATTAAGCGATTTCTGAATCTCACCAAAGTGGCTTTGCTAAAAGGGGGAGTTTCACACTTTAGACAATCGAGAACTAACTGCCAACGTTGATCCATGAGCATTTCTTCAATTACTTCATCGTCAGAAATGCCTAAGTAGGCTTGCAGAATAATTGCGAGAGCAATTTGTGCAGGAGGAACGGGGCCCTGACCTACTGTGCTGTCTTTAAAAATTGTAGCAAGTTGTTCTTGAAACTCATCATTAAATATGAATGAACGGTTCAGTCGAAGAAACGTGAATAACTTGGCTCGTTTAATGCGTTTGATAATCAACGCTTCTGTTTCTGAGAGTTCAATTGGAGGATGCCATAAGGGAGGGCGCATAAGGTTTCTTCCTTCTTCCTGATTGTCAGAATTTAACAGGCTTTTCAATTCACCTATCATTTTCAGTTTGTTTTGTCAACTCCTAATACTGAACCGACGCCCTAGTGGCTGGCAGTCGCCGGGAGTGGCTGCGAGATTGATTGCGATTTGGAAAGGGCGATCGACCGCGGCGAATTAGTCGAGGCGGAATCATTCGTAACAAGTTAAGCCTGTATGGCAGTTGTCAAGGGGATTTCAGAAGATGTCTCAAAGAAATATTGGTTCAGA